>JBDHRB010000049.1:0-9645 GCA_039807355.1 Candidatus Competibacteraceae bacterium | reverse complement strand
TTCGATTGGGAGGGGTGCAGTAGCCCCCTCCCAAACCCTCCCCATCCAACCCGACGCGACGGCGGCCCGAAGAAACGTACGGCGACAACCGACCGAAAACCCAAAAGACGGTCTCCAGGGGGAGGCACGATGCGAGCACCGTCCTTGGACGGGACCGCAGAGGCCCCCAGAACGGCCAAGAAGCGAGGAAACGGCTGTTCGGCTACCCTAGCCCTACCCCGAGGTCATCCAGACGCCACAGAGGCCAAACCACCATGGCAACCCGAACCATCAAAACCCCCAACGGCACCGAACTGATCCTGTCGTCGGAGGAGCTGGAACCCGGCGATTTGGCGCTAGCCGAGGTACTGCTGGAACTCGCGGCGGAGCAGGGCAGCGCCAGCGTGACCGTGAGCGAGGACGAACTGGCCCGCCGCCTGGTCGCGAAGGGCTACGATCCCCGCACCGGCCAGCCTTTGCACTAGGGACAGGTCGAGAACACCCTCCCTCCCCGTCGCCAATGCCCCTAAAACCGCCATAGCGGCCTTCTAGCGCCTTGGAGGAGGTCGGGCCATACCCCCTCTAGCTCCACCCCCCCAGAAAATCGCCGTAGCGGCCTTTTTAGCGCCCCGCAAGAGGGTCGGCCAAAATACCCCCTAGCGACCACCCCCACGCGGTAGCACGGCGCTGCGGGCAGACCAGCACCGGCGACGGTGGCGTCACCGACCAGAGGTAGGATAAAGTAGCAATCCTTACTACCATCGGATGCGGAGGCGTTCCACCATGCCCAACGTCGAGAAAGTCAGCATCGCGCTCACCCCGGAAATGGCGGCGGTGGTGCGGCAGGCCGTGGAGAGCGGCGACTACGCCAGCCACAGCGAGATCGTGCGGGAGGCGCTGCGGGACTGGAAACTGAAACGCGCCTTGCAGCAGCAGGAGGTCGAGGAACTGCGCCGCCTGTGGCAGGAAGGGCTCCACAGCGGCCCGAGCCGGTTCGCGGACGTGGCCGACCTCAAGGCGGAAGCCCGCCGCCGTCTCGAAGCCCAAAGCCAGCCGGAGGCGTGAGGCGACAGGCCCATCGTCCGAAGAACGGCGCGGGCCGACGAAGAGGAAATGATGGCTCCACGACACGTCTAGTTTTAGCAGCCTCATGAAATCAACAGTTTACGTTGAAACTTCGGTCATCAGCTACCTCGCGGCCCGTCCCAGCCGCGACCTGATCGTGGCCGCGCACCAGCAAATCAGCCAGGAGTGGTGGGACGTGCGGCAACGCTGGGCGCTGTCAATTTCCGCGCTGGTCGTGGCGGAGAGCCGCGCGGGCGACGCGGAGGCGACCCGGCGCCGCTTGGCTTTGCTGGATGGAGTGCCGCTGCTGCATTTGAGCGACGCGGCCACGGAACTGGCAGAACATCTGCTGAATCGCGCGGCGCTACCCCTATCGGCGAAAGACGACGCCTTACACGTCGCGATTGCGACGGTGCACGGCGTGGATTATCTCCTCACTTGGAACTGCAAACATATCGCCAACGCCCAACAGCGTCCCCGCATCGAGGCGGCTTGTCGGACGCTGGGCTATCAGCCACCGGTAATTTGCACGCCGGAAGAACTGTTAGGAGACCTTCATGTGGACTGACCCGATTGTGGAAGAACTGCACCGCTGGCGCGAAGCCCACGCCGCCCGATTCCAGCAAGACTTACACGCGATAGCCGAGGATTTGCGCCAGTTGGAGCAGGATTGGCCCGCGCCGAAAATCGATCCCCCGCCGATCCGGCGCGAACAGCAGGGCGAAGCGCTGCCCAGAACGGCCGCATGAGCCACGACCGAACACACGCCGTTAACCCGTATTTCAGACGCATTTCAGACACTCCGAGCAAAAGCGTTCTGGGCTACGCTCCCGCATCGCCCTTTTCGGCCAGCAGGGCCTCGCCGGCCTCCTTCCAGTGCGCCCAGCGGTGGGGGTCCTCGGTCTTGGCGGCGGCCAGGAGCAGGCCGAGCAGCTCGCCCCTACTGCGATGCGCCAAGCCCGCCAGATCGAACAGCACCCCCTGCCGGATCAAGCGATGGGATCCACAATCCGGGCGCGGCGCTGGCGGGGGGCGAACAACCGCACGCCCATCTCATGTACTCGGAACGAACTGCGGACGGCATCGAGCGCGACCCCACGCAGTACTTCAAGCGCTACAACGGCAAACATCCCGAACTGGGCGGCTGCCGGAAAGACAGCGCCGGAACCGAAGAGCGGCTCTTGGAAACCCGGCAGCGGTGGGCCGAAGTGCAAAACGCCCATTTGCAGCAGCACGGCCACGCGGCGCGGGTGGACCACCGCAGCCTGGCCGACCAGGGCATCGACCGGGCACCGGAGCAACACTTGGGCGGACGACGAGTCCGGCAACTGGAGCCGGAACAACGGGAGGCCCTGCTGGAACGGCGGGAGGCTGAAGACGAACTGCGGCAAAGCCAGCGGGAGCTGGCGCCGCTCGACCTTTCACAGCACCTCCACGCACTCACCGCCGCCGCCCAGCACCGGGAACGAGAAGAACAGGCCGCGCGGATGGCGGAAGCGCGGGCCTACTGCCGGCAAGCCCTGGACGAGTTCAGGGCCGAGCTGGCGCGACACGCCGAACGAGAGCGGGCTTCGGAAGCGGAACGGGAGCGCCTCCAGCGACTAGAAGCCGAACAGGCGCCGCTCCAGGAGCCACTCCCCGCCATCGGGATCGGTTCCCCAGCGTTCGCGGAACGCCTGCGAGCCGCCCTCGCCGAGACGATGGAGCGGCTCCGAGCGCAGCGCGAGCGGTCCCAGGCCCAGGAACCGCCGCCGCAACGGTCGCGGGGGTTCGACATGGAACCTTAGCGGCGGACAGAGCGCCCATTTGCCCATTCGACGGCCTCTGATCAGGAGAAAGGAGACGATCATGGATCAACAAGGGCTGTCCACCACCCAGCCCTTGCGCCCGGAGGAAATCCGCGCGATCAAGGCGTGGTTAACGGCGCGGCGGGCGATGCGGCCGGCGACGGACGCCTTTTTCGTCAGCGAGCGGCGCGGTCCCCTGAGCCGCAAGACCGCGTGGCTGGCGGTCCGCCGGTGCGGCGAGCGGGCCGGGCTGCCCCTGCCGGCCTACCCGCACATGCTGCGCCACGCCTGCGGCTACGCCCTGGCCGACCAGGGCGCGGACACCCGGCTGATCCAGGACTACCTCGGCCACCGCAACATCCAGCACACCGTCCGCTACACCGCCGCCAACCCAGCGCGGTTCGAGAAGCTTTGGCGGTAAAAAATCATGTTGCCTTTTTTACTTCTTTAAGATAGTTATTAAAAATACATTAGATATACAAAAGGCATTTAAAAGACATCAAAATGATCGTTGCCATAGGAAACGTCAAAGGCGGGGTGGGCAAGACCACGCTGACGATCAATTTCGCCATCGCCCGCGCCGCGCGCGGGCGAGACGTGCTGCTGATCGACGGCGACGAGCAGGGCACCGCCCTGACCTTCACCGAGCTACGGAGCGAACAAGCCGGCGTGCACGACTACACCGCCGTCGCCCTGAGCGGCCCCTCGGTGCGGGCGCAAGCCCGCCAGCTCGCCCCCAAATACGACGACCTCCTGATCGACGTGGGCGGACGGGATACCGGCAGCTTGCGCGCGGCGCTGACGGTGGCCGATGTGCTGCTGATCCCGTTTCAACCACGCACCTTCGACGTGTGGGCCATCGATCACATGCGGGTCTTGATCGAGGAAGCCACCGTCATCAACGAAAACCTGAAAGTGCTTTCGGTGCTCAACGCCGCCGACGCCATCGGCAAGGACAACGAGGACGCCGCGACCGTCTTGCGCCAATGTGCCGGGATCCGCTACCTCGATTGCCCCATCGTACGCCGCAAGGCGTTCCCGAACGCCGCCGCCCAGGGCAAAGGCGTAGGGGAATACGCGCCCCGCGATCAAAAGGCCATCGACGAGCTGGCCGCTCTCATGGCGTTCATCTATCAAAAAGATAGTTAAGTGATGTCCAATGTCTATCGGAAAGAAACCAAAAAGACAGCCTGAAACCCCCGACCGGGAACGCGCCGCCGAGCAGTTCATCGCCGCCGCCGGCGAACCCCCGGCGGAGCCGCGCAAGGTCATGACCACCCTGCGGTTCGACGCGGCGTTGCTGGCCCGGATCGACGCCGCCGCCAAAAGGCGCGGGGTCAGTCGCAGCGCGTGGATACTCTACAACCTCAGTCGCGTTCTGGAAGAAGACCAGTAGAGAAGCCCCTCACTCACCATTTGGAGCGATCACCTTGACCACGACTTGGGAAAAGCACCAAAAACTGCTGGAAGACCTGGACCGGCAACAGAAGGAACGCGAGGCCCGCGCGGAGCGGGAACGGCAGGAAGCGGCGGAAGCCCCGTTACGGGAACAAGCCCTGGAACTCGCCAAGACCCCGGTAGACCTCACCCGTTACCGGAACGAACGCAACTTAATGATGTTTCCATTTTGCTCCACGGCAAAGGCCAAACGAGTTAAAAGTATTCGATACATTTCAGCCGATGGTAAACGTTGGCTAGAAGTGACCGCCAATTACGAATATGGAATGGCGAAGATTTGGGATTTCGACATCTTGCGGTTCGCATTGAGCAAAGCCGGTGAAGTGGCGTTGCAGGTTGGATATTTTCCACCTTACATAGAATTTACAGCTTACGAGTATCTCAAAGCGATAGGGCGAGATGCCAAGGCTGGTAAAAATTATATTTGGATTGAAGAAGCATTTGATCGATTGGTAAGTACAACTTATAAAGGGAATATCTTTAAAGAAGATGAAAATAGATCAGAAGTTTTTACCTTAATTAATATTGAATACATAAAAAATCAACAAGGGCGAGTTGATAATACCAAATACTAATAAAATAGTGTTAGAAGTTACGCAGTTGGAAGCAATGGAGTAAAAGGGTGGAATGAACCGACCGAAAGTGACTGAGGAAGATTACATCAATTTTCTGATTGCGACGCCGAAGGTGTGCAGCGCGACGGAAGCGGCGCGCGTCCAACCGGACGAAGCCAAGGCCCCGGCGCATGATGCGTTTACCCGGTTGTTGCACCGACTGGAGCCGGACGCTTCGACGCTGTGGCAAGAGGCGGCTACCCCAATAGAGCGGCGCGGGGGCGTGCTGGTGGTGGACGACTCGACGCTGGACAAGCCCTATGCGGAGAAGATGGCCCTGGTGCAGCGTCATTGGTCGGGCAAACATCACGCGGTGGTGGAGGGGATCAACCTCATCACCCTCTTGTGGACAGACGGTGACCGGCATGTGCCAATGGACTCCCGGGTGTACGACAAAACTGGGGATGCCCTGACCAAGAACCATCATTTCCGGGCGCTGGTGGACACGGCCCACGAACGCGGTTTCGTGCCGGAATGCGTGGTTTTTGATAGTTGGTACAGTAGCTTAGAGAATCTCAAACGGATTCGGAGCTTCGGCTGGGCGTGGCTGACCCGCTTGAAAGCCAACCGGCTGGTCAACCCCAACCGCACTGGCCTGCGCCCGGTGGCGCGGATCGAAATCGACGCCCGAGGCGTGATCGTCCATCTGCAAGGCTATGGCCTGATCCGTCTATTCTTGATCGTCGCCCCGGACGGTGACCGGGAATCCTGGGCCACCAACGACCTAAAGATGACGTCACTCACCCGCGTCCGCTTCGCCGGCTATGCCTGGACGATTGAAAACTATCATCGGGGGATCAAACAGCATTGCGGCGTCGAACGCGCCCAAGTCCGCGCCGCCTGCGCCCAGCGCAATCACATCGGTCTGGCGCTACGCGCTTTCCTGTGCCTGGAATGGCATTGCTATCGCGCCGGACTCAGTTGGTTCGAGGCCAAAACCGCGATCATCCGCCCCGCGATCCGTGCCTATTTGGCTCATCCACTCTACACGTTACCAGCAACTGCGTAACTCCTAAGTGTATTATATAAATTGATTTTTTTAAGGCTCAATGTGGATTCCGGACGGTTGAGATTAACTCGTCCCGACGGAGGTAAGGAGCTCCACTGAACGAGTTTCGAGTTGATGCTACCCCAGGTTTGCCGCGACGATGATCAACCTCCGGAATCTGTTGGATGAGGCCAAGTGTTACGAAACCGTCCGTCAATTGCGCTGGCCGGTGGGAGTGCGCTGCCCACACTGCGACGCGGTGGCGATCAGCAAACAGGGGCGGGACACCCGCCAACCGGCACGGCGGAAGTACCGGTGTGAACGCTGTCAACGCTACTTTGACGATCTGACGGGAACGGTGTTGGCGGGGCATCATCAGCCGCTGCGGGTTTGGATTTTATGTCTGTATTTCATGGGATTGAACCTGTCCAACGCGCAGATTGCCCAGGAGTTGGGCTTGAACCCGAACGACGTCCAGCGGATGACCGAACACCTCCGGGACGGGATCGTCAGCCGCCCGCCGGAACCGATCTTGTCGGGGGAAGTGGAATGTGACGAAGTGTACGTGGTGGCCGGTCACAAAGGGCATCCGGAAGCAGTGAAAAAAAACTAGGATAGCAAACTGAGCTAGAGGGTCTAATGGTGTATCCCTGTTGGAACGCGAGCGGGGGAGAGATGCCATGGCCAGAATCACACCGCGGCCACCAGCGACCCAAGAGCTGGTGTTAAGCTGCCTGAACCGGTGCTGTCCGGTGTGCGGGGGACCGCTCTGGTTTGCCTATGAGAACGACCGCACGGTCACGACCTTGGCCGCGGTGGTGGCGGTCACGCTGCAAGTCCGGCGCTGCGTGAATCCGGCTTGTGCGCTGTACCACCGGCCGTACCGACCGGAACTGGAAGGACGGCTGGCCTTGCCGCATCACGAATTTGGCTTGGACGTGATCGCCTGGATTGGGGCCGGTCGGTACCAAGCGCACGACAGCCTGCCGGAGCTTCATCGGGAGTTGACCGGACGGGGCGTCGTGATCGCGGCGCGCACGGTCGATCATTTGCTGGCGCGCTACGAGGAATTGGTGAGCGTGGCGCTGGCGGCGCCGGCCCGGCGGGCGGGGTTGTGCCAACAAGGCCGACTGGTGCTGGCGGTGGACGGGTTGCAACCCGACAAGGGCCACGAAGTGCTCTGGGTGGTGCGGGAGGTGCTGTCGGGAGACATCCTGTTGGCCCGCAGCCTCTTGGCATCGGGTCGCGACGATCTGAGCGACTTGCTCCGGGCGGCGGTGGCCGGCTTGGAGGAGGTACCGGTCGCCGGAGTGATCAGCGATGGGCAACTGGCGTTACGGCAGGCGGTCGCTGACGTCTTTCCCGACGTCCCGCATCAGCTCTGTCAGTTCCATTATTTGCGGGAAGCCGGGCGGCCGATTTGGGAAGCCGATCGGCACGCGCAGAAAGAATTACGGAAACGGGTGCGCGGGGTGCGGACCGTGGAGCGGGCGGTCGAGGAGCGGACCGATCCGGAAGCCGAGGTCATTCGCGGTTATTGTGCGGCGGTCCGCGGGCGGGGCGCTGAGCGATGGCGGCCACCCCCCGCTCGACCCCGGCGGGCTCCACCTGCAACAACGGTTAGCCGCGATCGCCGCCAGCCTCGACCGGGTGACCGCGAAAGGGGGGGCCTGCACCGCTGAGCCGCCTCCAGAACGCGCGGCGGCGGGCCTTGGACACCACCGCGCCCCTCTGGCCGGAGTTGGTCATCGGGCAGGGGTGGCTGGCGGAAGCCGCCCAGATTCTGGCCAATGCCGACGGTGCCGACCGCGCCACGGTCGAGGCCCGCTATGCGGTCCTGTTAGCGGATCTTCAGGAAGAGGCCGCCCCCTCGGCCCGGTTGCAGGCGTTCGCTGAGCACTTTATCAAGGTGACCGCCAGTTACGGTCCACCGCTGTTCAACTGTTACGACGTCCCGGATTTACCACGGACGAACAACGACCTGGAACAGTTCTTCGGGAGCTTGCGCCATCAACTCCGCCGGACGACCGGCCAAAAGAACGCGCCGGCCAGCCTGGTGGTGTGCGGCGCCACGCGCTTGCCGGCGGCGGTGGCCAGTCAGGCTCACTGCTTTACGACGGAAGAACTGGCCTCCGCCGATCTCCGGCAGTGGCGGATCGTGCGCGCCCGCGGTGAACAACGCCGCCGGCCCCGGGTGTTGGGCCGACGGTTTCGGCAAGATCCAGACGCCTATTTGCAGGCCCTGGAAGAACGCTTGATCAAGCTGAGTTTGTCACCCTAGTTTTTTTTGAGCCAGGCGCTCACCGTGTTGCGGGCCACCCCGAACGTGCGCGTCAGCCCGCGCAGGCTGCTGCGCTCTTGGTAGGCCCGCAAGATGGTTTCCCGTTCGGCGGCCGAGTAGGCATTGGAACCCGGATGCTCCCGATGTCGTCGCCCACACGCTCCACACCGGTAACGCTGCTTGCCGTTGGGCGTCACCCCGTACTTCACGAGGCTCTCGCTTCCACAGTACGGACAGGTCAACGTGAGCGTGATCATCACCCCACCTCCGCAAGAACACTGACTCTCTCTATTCTAAATCATTCGACTTTGAACCACTACCTAGTATTTGGTATAAAATACGAATGCATTTCAATCAACGAATCCAAGAATCAGCAAAGGTGCCAGCGGTGGGATCAAATTCTTTGTCGAGGCGGGGGGCAACGTATCCCAGGCCCAGACCCAGAAACTCAAGCTGAAGCTCAAGCCGATGGTGGGACCCGACAAGAAGCCGCTCGATGTCGCGGATGAAGATGACTTGGGAGGTTGAACCCAATAGCTTGGTTCATCGGAGAGTCCCGTGCACAAGGATTTAATCGTCGCCATCTTTGTTCCCACGACCGGCCAAGGCAAGATGCCTGGCTGTGTCGGTACCGGCTATCCGGTAACCGACGACCTGATCCTGACATCGCGGCATGTGATCGAGCCGGATAACCGAAATCGTGGGCAGCCGATTCGGGTACGATGGTTCTACGACAAGCCGGCCAGCGGCGAGTCGCCCGAGTGGACCCCTCTGAATGATCATCAGAATGACGATGTGCGGGTTTGGACTGGAGCCGGCGACCTGGACGCCGCGCTGATTCGCTGCCGGCGGCCCGAATACCTCCGCAAATTCCCGCTTGATCGACCGAGCGAACGCAAGCCGAGGGAAGGCGAACGCTGGCAAAGCGCGGGATTCGCGCGCGCGAACAAGCGCGACGACGTGCGCGAACCCGGACAATTCGGCGGGACGTTGCGGTCGATGGCCGAAGGCGCTTCCTTTTTTGAAGTCGTTGAAGATGCTCAGCCCATCGCCGAGGAGCAGTGGCAAGGTGTCTCTGGTATGCCGGTGTTCGCCGGGTCCGAGCTTCTCGGTGTCGTCAAGCACGTTCCGCCGAATTTCGATCACAAGAAACTCGAAGCCGTCCCGGCCTGGCGTCTGTTTCAAGACGAGGGCTTCAAAAAAGCGCTGGGGATAGACGAAGAGCGCAAGCGCCTGGAACGTGCCCGCAAGCTGCTGCGCCGGCTGCTGGAGCGCAGCGACGCGGCCACCGGCGATTTTGCCGCCGAGCTGGGGCTGCCGTGCGGCGATATTCCCAAATGCCGCGAGCGAGTCGTCGAGCGGTTGCTCGACGAGACCCCGCCGCTGGAGCGTTTATTCGAGCTGGCGCTCTCGGTCCGGGACAAGCGGCGCGGCAAAGAAGACAAGGTTGGCGCGCAAGTTGCGCAGGATCTG
>JBDHRB010000048.1:0-9664 GCA_039807355.1 Candidatus Competibacteraceae bacterium | reverse complement strand
CTGACCCTGTTCGATCCGCCGGCGGACTTTTCCCTGGAACTGGTCACGCGGATTCGTCCCCAGGACAACGCGGCGCTGGAAGGGCTTTATCAATCCAGCGGCAATTTCTGTACCCAGTGCGAAGCCGAGGGCTTTCGCCGCATCACCTATTTCCTGGACCGCCCCGACGTGATGGCGGTGTTCACGGTGACCCTGGTCGCCGATCAAACCCGCTACCCCGCCCTGCTCGCCAATGGCAATCTGATCGGCAGCGGCACGCTCGACGAGGGTCGGCATTGGGCGACCTGGCATGATCCCTTCCCCAAGCCCTGTTACTTATTCGCCCTGGTGGCTGGCCGCCTGGAATTTATTGAAGACGCCTTCACCACCCGTTCCGGGCGCACCGTCACCCTGCGCATTTATGTGGAGCCGGAAAATATCAACCAGTGTGACCACGCCATGGATTCGCTCAAGCAGGCCATGGCCTGGGATGAGCGGCGCTTTGGCCTGGAATACGATCTGGATTTGTACATGATCGTCGCGGTCGGCGATTTCAACATGGGGGCGATGGAGAACAAGGGCCTGAACATCTTTAACACCAAATATGTGCTGGCCCGCCCGGAAACGGCGACTGACGCCGATTATCAGGGCATCCTCGGCGTGATCGGCCACGAATATTTCCACAACTGGACCGGCAACCGGGTCACCTGCCGCGACTGGTTCCAACTCAGCCTCAAGGAAGGGCTGACCGTATTCCGCGATCAGGAATTCTCCAGCGACCTCGGTTCTCGCGGGGTCAAGCGCATTGACGATGTGCGCATCCTGCGCAGCAGCCAGTTTCCCCAGGACGCCGGGCCGATGGCCCATCCGGTGCGCCCGGATTCCTACATCGAAATCAATAACTTTTACACCGTGACCGTCTACAACAAGGGCGCGGAAGTGATCCGCATGATGCAAACCCTGCTCGGCCCGGAGGGCTTCCGGCGCGGGATGGATTTGTATTTTCAGCGCCACGACGGTCAGGCAGTGACCTGCGATGATTTCGTCGCGGCGCTGGCCGACGCCAATGGCGCGGATTTACGCCAGTTCCAGCGCTGGTATCGCCAGGCCGGAACCCCGGAACTCACCGTCAGCGACGCCTACGATCCGGCGACGCGCACCTACGCACTGACGGTGCGTCAATCCTGTCCACCGACGCCGGGTCAACCGCACAAGGAACCGTTCCATATCCCGCTGGCGCTGGGTCTGCTGGACGCTGAGGGACGGGATGTTCCGCTGCAACTGGCCGGGGAAAGCGCGCCCCAGGGAACGACGCGGGTCTTGGAATTGCGCGAGACCGAGCAAACCTTCCAGTTCATCAACCTGCCGACGCGACCGGTTCCCTCTCTGCTGCGCGGCTTTTCCGCCCCGGTGAAAATCAACAGCGCGGAAAGCGACGCTGATCTGCGCTTGCGGCTGGCCCATGACCGCGATGACTTCAACCGCTGGGACGCCGCCCAGACCTTGGCGATTCGCGCCATTCTCAGCCTGGTTGCCGACCGCCAGCAGGGACGGCCCTGGAGCTTGCCCGAATCCTTCAGCGACGCCTTTGGCCGGGCGCTGATCTCCGACGCCGATCCGGCATTGCTGGCGCAAGTCTTGACCCTGCCCGGCGAAACCTGGCTGGCGGAACAAATGGCGGTGGTCGATGTGGACGGCATTCACGCCGCCCGGCGCTTTGTCCAGCGCACCCTGGCGGAACGGCTGCGCGAGCGGCTGTTCCAGACCTATCAAACCCTGCATGACCCGGAAAGCGCCCATTATCAAATGGATGCTCTGGCTATGGGCCGGCGGGCGCTGAAAAATCTCTGTCTGGACTATTTGATCCAGCTTGATGAGCCGGCAATGCGGGCATTGGCGCTGAAACAATTTCACAGCGCCGCCAATATGACCGACCAGCTCGGCGCACTGGCCCCATTGGCTAACAGCGAGGGCGCAGAGCGGGCTGAAGCGCTGGCCGCGTTCTATGCACGCTGGCAGCGCGAGCCGTTGGTGGTGGACAAGTGGCTGACCCTGCAAGCCACCTCGCGCCTGCCGGGAACGCTGGCTGTGGTTGAACAACTGATCGCCCATGAAGCGTTCAATCTGCGCAACCCCAACAAGGTGCGGGCGCTGATTGGCGCGTTCTGCCAGGCCAATCCCGCGCATTTTCACGCCGCCGATTTCAGCGGCTATACTTTTCTCGCCGATCAGGCGCTGGCCCTGAACGCCTTCAATCCGCAGATCGCCGCCCGGCTGCTGGCTGCCTTTACCCGCTGGCGTCACTACGATGCGCTGCGCCAACAAGGTATGCGCAACCAACTGCAACGGATTCTGGCCGCGCCGCATCTCTCAGCAGATGTTTATGAAATCGCGGCCAAAAGCCTGGGCGACGCACCGTGAGGTTGAAAATGATGCTGCATTGCAAAAAAAACTGTTGACAGCGGCGTTGCGGTATGCAAAATACGCCTATCGATTGTTGCGATGCACAAAAACCCACACACCCCTGTAATCTTGAAGCTTGAGGAGCATTAACCCATGTCTACCCCTAACCCTTTCAACCCTTTCGCCGGCGTTGACTTCAGCAAGTTCGATTTCAGCAAGTTCGATTTCAGCAAGGCGCTGGGCGAGGTGAAAATCCCCGGCTTCGACGCGAAAGCGATTGCTGACGCCCAGCGCAAGAACATCGAGGCGCTGACCGCCGCCAACCAGACTGCGGTGCAGGGCTTGCAGGCGGTTGCGCAGCGTCAGGCCGAAATCCTCAGCCAGGCGATGAGCGAAGTGTCCTCGATTGCCCAGCAGCTCTCCAGCGCCGGCAATCCGCAGGAGATGACCGCCAAGCAGGCCGAGCTGGTGCGCAAGGGATTTGAACAGGCGCTGGCCAATGCCCGCGAACTGGCTGAGATGATCAGCAAGTCCAACACTGAAGCGTTTGCGATCATCAACAAGCGCGTCACCGAGAGCCTGCAAGAGCTGAAGACCCTGGTCGCCGCCAAGTAAGACTCCGGTTCACTCTGCTTCAACGCGGGCAGGCCCCTGCGGAATTGAATTTCCGTAAGGGCCTGTCCGATTGTTTTTTTGGGTTCGCGCCATAAGCTAGAATAAAAGCGATTCAGCGAACCACCATAACGATGAGGAATGATGCATGGCCGAGCAAAAAACTCCCGAACTCAAAATGCCGGAAATCAAAATGCCGGATCCGGCGCAGATGGCGCAACTTTTCAGCCATATCGCCGAAAAAAGCCAAGTCATCGTCAAGGAATTTCTCAACCGCCAACAGAACGATGGCGCGTATGACATGCAGGACTCCATGTCTCTGGCCAAGTCCTTCATGGAATTGAACCAGAAAATCCTCGCCGATCCGGGCAAGCTGGTGCAGGCGCAAATGGCCCTGTGGCAAAACTATGTGGAACTGTGGCAGAAAGCCTTGCCGGCCATGTTCGGTCAGCCGATGGAAGCGGTGGTGCGCGAGCAAAAGGGCGACAAACGCTTCAAGCATGATGACTGGCAGGACAACGCGCTGTTTTCCTACATCAAACAGTCCTATCTGCTGACCGCCGGCTGGATTCAGGACATGGTCGCCAACGTCGAAGGCTTTGACGAGAAGACCAAGAAGAAACTCCAGTTCTATACCCGCCAGTTCATCGACGCGATGTCGCCGAGCAACTTCGTCATGACCAATCCCGAAGTGCTGCGCACCACGATTGAATCCGGCGGCGAAAACCTGATCAACGGCCTGAAGAACATGCTCGACGACCTCGAGCGCGGCAAGGGCAAGCTCAACATTCGCATGACCGACCTGAACGCCTTTGAACTGGGCAAGAACGTCGCCACGACGCCCGGCAAGGTGGTGTTCCAGACCGAAATGATGCAGCTCCTTCAGTTCGATCCAAGCACCCCGGAGGTGTTCAAGAAGCCGCTGCTGATCTTCCCGCCGTGGATCAACAAGTACTACATCATGGATTTGCGGCCCAAGAACTCGCTGATCAAATGGGCGGTCGATCAGGGTTTCACGGTCTTCCTGATGTCCTGGATCAACCCGGACGAGAAGATGGCCGAAAAAGCCTTCGACGACTATCTGAAAGATGGTCCGCTGGCGGCGCTGGATGCGATTGAACAAGCCACCGGCGAGCGCGAAGTCAATGCGCTGGGTTACTGCCTGGGCGGCACATTGCTGGGCATCACCAACGCCTATCTGGCGGCGCAGGGCACGCCGCGCATCAGCTCCGGCACCCACCTGACCACCATGCTGGACTTCTCCCAGCCCGGCGAGCTGGAAGTGTTCATCGAGGAAGAACAGATCGCTTCGCTGGAAAAGCGCATGGCGGCCAAGGGCTATCTCGACGGCAGCGAAATGGCCACCACCTTTAGCATGTTGCGGGCCAATGACCTGATGTGGTCGTTCTTCATCAACAACTATCTGCTGGGCAAGGAGCCGTTCCCCTTCGATCTGCTCTACTGGAATTCCGATTCCACGCGGATGCCGGCGAAGATGCACAGCTTCTACCTGCGCAATTTCTATCAGCACAACCGGTTGGTGCAACCGGGCGGGATCAACCTGCTCGGCACGCCGATTGACCTGAGCCAGGTCAAGGTGCCGACCTATTTCCTCTCAGCGATTGAAGATCATATCGCCCCGTGGAAATCCAACTATGCCGGCAGTCTGTTGTTCAGCGGCCCGGTGCGCTTCGTGTTGAGCGGTTCCGGGCATATCGCCGGGCCGATCAATCCGCCGTCCGCGAACAAATATTGCTATTGGACCAATCCCAAGCATGTGACGGACCCGGATGAATGGCTGAAGGACGCCAAGCAGACCGACGGTTCCTGGTGGCCGGATTGGTACAAGTGGTTGAGCAAGAATTCGGGTGAGAAGATTCCGGCGCGTGTGCCGGGCGCTGGCAAACTGCCGGTGATTGAAGATGCGCCGGGTTCTTATGTGAAATTGCGCTTGGCCAAGTAATTAGCCGACTGAAGGACGAAAACGGTCGCCGTGAGAACGGCGGCCGTTTTTTTATGCGCCGAGCGCCGGCAACGTAGCCACCACCGGATCATGATCGCTGACCGGTTCCGGGCCGGCGAAAACCGGGTTGCGGTTGCGCAAATGGACGATGCGCACCGTTGCGCCGCGCCGCAGCGCCGGACTGACCAGAATATGATCGAGCGCCTGCGGTTGATCACCATGCCAGCGGGTATGGCACTGCCCCTGCGGCACCTCCTCCAGCAGGTTATGCAACCGCTCGCCTTTCAGCCCTTTCAGGGTTTTTGAACCCGGCGCGTCGTTCATATCGCCCAGCACGACGATAGCCGCCTGTGGATCGCAGGCCAGCAGATCGGCGGCGAAGTCCTGTACGACTTTGGCTTGGGCGTGACGTTGCTGTTTGGCGTAATCCTCTTCGCGGCGCGTCGCAGCGCGCATCGACTTGAAATGACAGACGATGACAAACAGGCGCTGTTCGCCGATGCGAAATTCCGCGGCCAGCGCCTTGCGGCTGGGCGCCCAGTGCTGCCGGTCATCGCCGACGAAGGCCGGATGCGCCGGTTCGATGCGCCCCGGATTCAGGGTCAGACTCGGCTGATGATCGCTGAAACGGATGCCGACGCGATGTTCCGGGCCGGCGTTGCCCCGGTCGGGAAACGCCACCCGCGCCGGATCGAACAGCAGTCCAACCCGAATATTGGCTCCGGCCATGCCCCCATCCTGCTGCGCCAACGGCGGAATCTCCCGAAACCGGTAGGACGGACCGCCCGCTGCGGTGATCGCGGCAATCAACGCTTGATAAGCCGCATCGGCGGGCACCGGCCCGCTGGTCGCCGCGCTTTCCGCCATCACCTCCTGCACGGCAATAATCGCCGGGGCATTTAATTCACCGGCGATCAGCGCACCCAGTCGGGCCAGCCGTTCCGGGGGAGCATCCGCGCCCAGATTGCACAGATTGAAAGTGGCGATGGTCAACATGGCGGTTTTCCTGTCCGGTGATTATGGTTTTGCCAGGATGTTGAGCGGCGGCAGATGCACGGTCAACTGCTGGAAAGGAATCACCCAGCCATAATGATTGCAGGCTTGCACCGTCGCCCGTTGCAGGAAGCGCCGGGTCGCCCAGTAATCTTCAGCGGCCCCGCCAGTGAATGCGGCGACAATCAGCAGATTCAATGAGGAACTGGCGGCTTCGTTGAATTCCACCAACAGCCCCTTGAAATGCGGATAAAACGGCTGTTGCGCTATCTGCTCCTCCAGCCAGGCCCGCAAAGTCGGCGCAATCTCGCTGAGAATCTCTCCCTGGTGCTGATAGTCCAAGGCAAAGACCACCGGCATGGCGAAACCGTCCTGGGACAGGTTGCGCGGCTTCTTGGCCAGATAATCGGCAATCGGATAGGTGGTCACGGACCCGACGATATTCAGTTGCACGACTTCCGGGGTTTGCAGCAGCACTTTGGCGTAAAGATCGCCATCCAGCATCACGCAGTCGCCTTCCCGACTGGGAAACCAGGGTTCCTCGATGGCGCAGGGGCGCGATTGCAGGGTCAGCAACGGGTCCAGCGGCAAACGCAGTTCGCCGCGCAGCCACGGATTGCGCAAGGTCGAGTAGACATTCAGCGCGACCACTTTCCAGGCAACCCCGGCGTAAACCAGGCGCTCGCCTTCTCGAACCCCGCCCAGATTCAGCAACAGGCGGATTTCCTGGATATGGCGCGGCAAGGACTGGCGCAGCCCCCACAGCACGCTGATCAGCAGCAAAATCAGCAGGCCGAGCAGCAGCCAGTCGCCCCGGGCGTACAGAATCACCGCAGCGACCAGCAGCGCCAGCAGCAGGGTCAACAGCCGGAAGCCCAGCGCCACCGCCCGGGTCATCCGCCATACTTCGGAGCGGCGACCGCGACCGAGCAGACTGACCAGACGACCCAGGCCGGTCAGCGCCAGCCAGGTCAGGGCAAACCCGCCCAAGGCCAGCGCCAGGTTCAATCCGCGCCCCTGGGCGAACGCTTCGAGGGTCGCCAGCAACCCTTTGCCCTGCCGTTCGTCGGGGGCCGCCAGCCGCTCCAGTTGGGCGTTAATCCGTTGCAAGCGACTTTCTGCGCTCTCGCGTTGATCCTGCCATTGGTCAAACAGGTTTTTTAACGCCTTATCCAACACCGGCGCGTTAACTTCAGCCTGGGTTTTCTCAAGCTGTGCAAGCGCGGCGTTGATCACTTCCAGGCGGTTTTCGTAAACGGTGCGCTCACTGCGCAACCGCTCCATGGTGCGCGGTCGTTCAGTGAGGCGCTTGAGTTCATCCAGCAGCGGGCGGACTACACCCTCCATTTCCTGTTGCCAGTTAAACGCCGGAGCCGGTTTCAGTTCCAGCGCCGTGGCGTTTAATCCGCCGGTCGCCAGTTCCTCGAAAGAGATTTTCAAATCCCGCAGGCGCTGATCGAGCGGCTCGCGTTGCGCCTGAAGCTGCTGGGCGGCGCCGGGATCGGTAGCGCGTTTCAACTGCCGATCCAGCGCCGCCCGCTCCGCCTCAACGGTTTTAATCGTGTCGAGGAGCGTACCCATTTGTTCTTCCAGCGAGGGCGGCGCTGCCGGCAATTGCGCTATTTCCGGCGGAGTTTCCGCTGGCGCATCCGCCGGTTGAGCAAATAAGTTCTGGCTGAACAAAAGGCAAAGGCCGATGCAGGCGAACCGGCGCACAGTCATGAAATTCTCCTGGGAAATAGCGGGTCAGGGCGCGTTCAACCACATTCCGGTCACCGGGGTGATCGCGGAACCGTTCGCCCCGGCAAATACAAAAGGAATCGAGACCAACTCCATACCGGCATTGCGCTGAAGGACGAAATGCAGATGCGGGCCGCTGGAGAAGCCGGTATTGCCGGAATCCGCCAGCCAGGCTCCGCGTTCCACGCGCTGGCCGGGCGAAACCCGGATCGAATCCGGGTGCAGATGCGCATAAACCGCCATAGTGCCGTCCTGATGGAGAATGCGCACGGCGTTGGCCCGGCTCTGATACTTGGGATCAAGGCCGCCGTCAAAAAAATCCCCGGCGACCTCCATGATGACTCCAGCCCGGGCGGCGCGAACCGGCGTTCCTACCGGCAAGCCAAGATCGACGGCGTAACGGCTTTGCGGATGCTGGTGGCTGAAGGTTCCGTCGAACGCCTGGCTGATGAGAAAGCGTTGCCCGGAGGCGAACGGCGGCGCATACGGCTGTTCCGGCTGGTGCGCTGCGCCGGAATCGCCCAGCACCGCCCGCACCCGGTAGTGATAAGACCAGCGCGGCCCGGTCGGTTTCAGCGCAACCACGGTTCGTTCGCTGCGCGCCGGGACCACGACCCGCACCGGCAAGGGCGGTTCCGCGCGCATGTCGGTAATCTGCTCGGCGCTGACTTCTACCTCAATCGGGCCGTAATAATCATTGACCGCCGCCAGCACCGGCGTTTCCGGCGTTCCCCGATTGCGGATGCTGACCTTGACCGGCGCTTCATTGACCGGCAGCGGATTGACCGTGACCGGCACGCCAGCGGCGGGCGGTTTGTCGCTGAACACCCAAGCGCCATGAGCATCCTGATATTTGTAGAGTTTTTTTGCTGGAAGCGGCGCGATCACGGCCAGCAGCGCTAAGGCCGCCGCTCCACGCCGCCACTGTTGCCGCCGGCTCATCACCGATCTGGCCGGAGGTCAACTGTTGAAATGATGGATATGCACGCCTTCCGCGTCGCTCTTGGCCAGCTCTACCATGCAGGCGGCGACGGTTTCCGCCGACACCGGTCGGTAGCGTCCGAATGGCCCCCAGAGCAGCCAGGACCACAGCGAGGTGAATTGTTTGCTCCAGTCCTCGACCGGGCGCGATGCCCAGCGTTCGCCGAGCAGCAGCGAGGGCCGCAGAATATGCACCGCCTTAAACGGCAGTTCGCTGACCGCCGCTTCGGCCCGACCTTTGATCCGGTTGTAGAACACCGGCGAATTGGGGTCAGCGCCCACTGCGGAAACCAGCACGAAGCGTTGTGCGCCCCGCCCCGCTGCCAAACGGGCCAGTTCAGCGACATAGATATGATCGACCTTGGCGAAGGCTTCCGGCGAACCGGCGCTCCGGTAGGTGGACCCCAGACAGCACAGCACTACATCGACGTTAAACGCCTCGGCGTAAGCATGGAGATGATCGAAATCGACGACATGCGCGGTCAATTTCGGCGGAATCCATTCCAATGGCCGGCGCGCCAGCACGGTGACCGCGCTGAAATCCTTGTCGTACAACAACTCGCCCAGACAATGCCCGCCGACCAGGCCGGTGGCGCCAACAAGCAGGGCGCGAATGCCCAAAGGTGAATTCGCCATGTCGCATCGCTCCTGTGGGGGGTTGGAGATGATCAGCCGCACGCCGCCGACCGTCGATGGCAGGATTCCGGGATCGGGGGTCGATCAAGAACGCATAATCATAATATACAGATGCAAGAAGATAGATGAGCGGCGAAAACAACCGGCGGCGCCTGACCTGCGCAAGAAAGCCGTCCCGGCGCAACCCCGGATACAATAAGGCCCCTGTCACCTTATTTGGACCCTGACGATGACTGACCCCAAGTCCGCCGACTCCTCCGCGCCGAAGAAATCCAGCCTGTTCGAGGTGTTGAACCGGCCGATCCGCTTTCCCTCGTTTCGCCGGGATGCCGCAGCGAAATCGGCGGTTACGCCGCC
>JBDHRB010000047.1:0-9679 GCA_039807355.1 Candidatus Competibacteraceae bacterium | reverse complement strand
GGCTTTGATCTGGAAATTCATGTCAACGAAGATGGAATATTTCTGGTCGATTCGGTGCGCAGCCCGGAAAAAAAGGAAGTGATGCGCTTGGTGCAGGAAGACTGGATCGAGGAGTTGCGCCGGTTGCCGGTTCTGCTGCGTTGCGGCAGTCTGAGCGTAGACGAGCTGCGGCAAAAATTTGAATCCGGCGGCATTCCCCTGGTGCTGATCAGCTCCTGGCGGATTTACGGCGAGCGCTTCCCGCATTGGGTGGTGGTCACCGGTTTCGACGATCATTACATCTATGTCCATGATCCGTTCGTTGACGTTGAAAAGGGCGAAACCATCACCGATTCCGTCAACATGCCGATTTCGCACCGCGAATTTCAGCGCATGGCCCGCTATGGCAAGGCCGCGCAAAAAGCCGTGTTGATTCTCTACCGATCCAGCCGCCGGCTGGAGCCAGCCGCCGCGCCATCCCCGTTTTAACCCTCGTTTTTGGGCGTCAGGAGCGCCGCTGTATCTCGATGGCTGATCACATCATTTTGGTGGAAAACCCCACCGACTGGAAAACCCATTTTCCGAAACTGCCGGTCGTTGCGGCCAAGGATTACCTGGCCAAACCCGAATATTCCTCGGCGGGCCGCAGCCTGCGCGTGCTCAACCTGTGCCGCAGCTACCGCTATCTGAGCGTCGGTTATTACTGCTCGTTGCTGGCCGAAGCCCGCCGCCACCGGGTCATCCCCAGCGTGCGCACCCTGAACGACCTCAGCCGCAAGTCGATCTACAGCCTCGACATTGAAGACCTGGACGATCATGTGCAGCAGGTGCTGGGCAAACCCCGGCCCGGCTTCAACGCCACTGCGTTTGAACTGGACATCTTCTTTGGCCAATGCGCGGTCAAGGAATTGCAGGAACTGGCCCGGCAACTGTTCGACGCTTTCCGCTCGCCGCTGCTGCGCGTGGAGTTTCGCCTGCAAGGCAAATGGCGCATCGCCACGCTCAAGGCCCTGCACCTGCATTCACTGTCGGATGAGCAGGACGAGATGTTTCTCAGCGCCCTGACCACTTATCTGAGTCGGCGCTGGCGGCAGCCTCGCGCCCGCAGCAACTACCGCTACGATCTGGCGATTCTGCACAACCCCAGGGAGGAAATGCCGCCTTCCAACCTCAAGGCCCTGCAACGCTTTATCAAGGCCGGGCGCGAAGGGGGAGTGAACGTCGAGCTGATCGAAAAGAAGGATTATGGCCGGCTGGCGGAATTCGACGCGCTGTTCATCCGCGAAACCACCGGCATCGACCACTACACCTACCAGTTCGCCAAAAAGGCCGAAAGCGAAGGCATGGTGGTGATCGACGATCCCGACTCGATCCTGAAATGCACCAACAAGGTGTATCTGGATGAATTGCTGCGCACCCACCGCATCCGCACCCCGAAAACCGTGATCGTGCGCCGCGACAATCTGGAGCGGGTGGACAGCGAAATTCATTATCCCATCGTGCTGAAAATTCCCGACGGCTCGTTTTCACGCGGCGTCTTCAAAGTCAACGACCGCGCCGAACTGCTGGACATGGCCGGCAAGTTGTTCAAGTCCTCGGATTTGTTGCTGGCCCAGGAATTTCTTTACACCGAATTTGACTGGCGGGTGGGGATGCTCAACAAGACCCCGCTGTTTGTCTGCCAGTACTTCATGTCCGGGGAGCATTGGCAAATCTATCATCACGAACCGGGGCAGGGGCGCAGCGTCCGCGAGGGCGATGCGAAAACCTTCCGCATCGAGGATGCGCCGGAGATCGTAGTCAAAAGCGCGGCCAAGGCGGCCAATTTGATCGGCAATGGCTTTTACGGCGTGGATTTGAAGCAGACCGCCAAAGGCGTGGTGGTCATCGAGGTGAACGACAATCCCAATATCGACTATGGGGTTGAAGATGTCGTTCTGAAAGATGAGCTTTACCGCAAGATCATTGAAGATTTTGTCTGGCGGCTGGATCGCAAGCGCGCCAAGTGAGCGATAAACAGCGAGCCGCGCTCCAATCCGGCTCGGCTCGCTGGGGTTTAACCGTCAGGCGGCTTTTTTCGCCCAGGCGATGCACCAGCCATTGGCGGAAACCAGTTTGCCCTGGAACAGGGCGCACGGCCCGCTGGCTTCACCGGGCTTGCCGGAATAGTGCATACAATTGCTGCACATCGCCGTGGCGTCCTTGCGTTCTGCTGCTTTGGTGGCGTCGGCTTTGTATTTGAACGGCGCGGCGACCGGATCGGATTCGCTGATAAGATCGGCGGCGCTGGCGCTGGTGTTGAGCAGGGCGCTGGCGAACGGCGCAGCGGCCATACCGATGGCGGTCAGTTTGATGAAACGACGACGGCTGTTATCGGGAACTTGATGATCCATGGCGGTTTCCTCGAAGTTGTTATTAGGGATTGCCGCTCGCAGGGCGGTGCGCTGCGAACCGTCGCATCATACCATGCGTCCTTGACCCAACGATTGAGATTCAGCAATGGAACATTCTCCTTGGCGCCGCTGGTTGCGCTGGAGCGTTGGCGGGTTGCTGGCGCTGCTGATCGGCGCGGCCCTCAGCCTCTATCTCCTGCTGCGCGGCAGCTTGCCTCAGCTTGACGGAACGGCGACCTTGCCGGGACTGAGTGCGCCGGTGGTGATGGAACGCGATGCGCTGGGGGTTCCGCTGATTCGCGGTGCTGACCGGCTGGATGTCGCCCGCGCCACCGGCTTTGTCCACGCCCAGGAGCGGTTTTTTCAAATGGATTTAATGCGGCGGCGGGCGGCGGGCGAGTGGGCGGAACTGTTTGGTGCGGCGGCGCTGGCGGCGGATCAAACCCATCGCCTGCACCGTTTCCGCCAGCGCGCTCAACAGACCCTGAACGCGCTGCCGGAAGCGGAGCAGACGCTGCTCGCCGCTTATAGCGAGGGCGTGAATGCCGGACTGGCGGCGCTGGCGACCGCGCCGTTTGAATACGCAGTGCTGCGCCTGGCCCCGCGCCCATGGCGCTCTGAAGACTCGGTGCTGGTGGTATACGCCATGTATCTCGATCTTCAGGATCGGCAATGGCCGCGTGAAGCGGCGCGGGGTTTGCTGCGCGACTGTGCGCCGGCGGCGCTGGCCGCGTTCCTCGATCCGCCCGGCGGAGAGTGGGACGCGCCGTTGCAGGGCGAACCCTGGAAATCGCCGCCGCTGCCTGGCCCGGAGGTTTTCAACGCGGCGACTTCCTCCCGGCACACGGCGTTTGCCGCCGCTGTTTCAACGTCCTCCCCGGATGTCTTGCTGGACGCCGACCCAGCAGATGCGCCACGCGGCAGCAACAATTGGGCGGTGGCGGGCCGTCTGACGCCCCATGGCGCAGCGATGTTAGCGAATGACATGCATCTGAACCTGCGCCTGCCCAATATCTGGTATCGAGCCACCTTGGCGTATTTCGATGCAGGCGGTCAGGAGCGGCGCGTGTCCGGGGTGACGCTGCCCGGCGTACCGGCCCTGGTCGCGGGCAGCAACGGTCATCTGGCCTGGGGCTACACCAACAGCGAAGGCGATTGGGCCGATCTGGTGATACTGGAATCGGGCGGCGATGCAAACACCTATCTAACCCCGGATGGTCCGCGTCCTGTGCAAACCGTTCGGGAGACGATCACAGTCAAGGATGCGTCGGCGCAAACCCTGGAGATTGAGGAAACGATTTGGGGGCCAGTGCTGGATCGTGACGCTCAGGGACGGCGGCGGGCGTTGCGTTGGGCGGCGCATGATCCGCAGGCGATGAATTTACGCCTGTTGGCGCTGGAGGAGGCGGAAACGCTGGAAACCGCGCTCGACATCGCCCATCGCGCCGGGATGCCAACGCAAAATTTGCTCCTGGCCAGCGCCGACGGGCGCATCGCCTGGACTCTAGCCGGCCCCCTGCCGCGCCGTTTCGGCCATAACGGACGCCTGCCGTCATCCTGGGCAGACGGGCAACGCGGTTGGCGGGGCTGGCTGGAGCCGGACGAATATCCGCAAATCGTCGATCCGCCCAGCGGGCGACTGTGGACCGCCAATAATCGGGTGGTGGATGGGGCGTGGCTGGATTTGATCGGCGAGAGCGGCTATGCGCTCGGCGCTCGCGCCCGGCAGATTCGTGATGGATTGTTGTCCAGCGACTCGTTCAGCGAGGCGGATTTTCTGGCCCTGCAACTCGATGACCGGGCGCTGTTTCTGCAACGCTGGCGCGAGCTGTTGCTGGCGACGCTGGCGCAACGTTCGACGGCTGATCCGCGTTACGCCGAGTTGCGCGACTTTGTGCTGAACTGGGGCGGACGGGCGGCGGTTGATTCAGTCGGCTATCGGGCGGTGCGCACTTTTCGCCTGGCGGTGCGCGAGCGGGCGTTTGCGCCATTGATCGCACCCTGTCAACAGCGCGATCCCCGCTTTGACTACGGCTTGTTTCGGCAACATGAAGAGCCGTTATGGCAACTGGTGTCCCGGCAGCCCGCCCACCTGCTCGACCCGCGTTATCCCGACTGGCCGGCGCTGTTGCAGGACGCGGCGCAGGCTACTCTGGCGGAATTGACTGCGCACGGTCAGGCGTTGGCCAGCCAAACCTGGGGCGCGGCGCAACCGATTCGCCTCCAGCATCCGTTCAGCCGCCGGTTGCCCTGGTTGAGCGGCTGGCTGGATCTGCCCACCCAATTTCTGCCCGGCGATCTGTACATGCCCCGAATCCAGACTCTGACCCAGGGCGCATCGCAACGGCTGGTGGTCGCGCCGGGCCGGGAAATTTCCGGGATTTTCCACATGCCCGGCGGGCAAAGCGGTCATCCTCTGTCGCCTTTCTATCGCGCCGGCCATGACGCCTGGGCGGCGGGACAGCCCACCTCCCTGGAACCGGGCGCAATCCGCCATCGCCTGACCCTGCAACCGGCCATTCGCTAGACCCTCCACACGATTCCCGCAACACGGAACGCCATGACTCTCTACCGACATCGTGAAGAAGCTCTAAACGCCCATCTGGCGCTGGCGCTGGCCCAGTTCGGCCTGGATGCGGATGCGGAAACTATCCAGGCCGGGGGCCGGGAACGCCCGGATGTGCTGTTTCCCTGGCGCGGCTTACGGGTGGTCATTGAAGGCAAGTTTGCCGACCATCCCAATGCGCAGGACGCGGTGTTCGCCGACGCTCAGGGGCGGGTGCAACGCGGCGTCGCCCATCTGGCGGTCGCTGCGGTCTATCCGGCGGCGCTGCGCGAAACCCCGACTCCGCAGTTGCCGGAACAACTGGCGACGGCGACGCTGACCTACCGGGTGCTGGCGCTGGATGAGGTCAGCCCTTGGTTCAGCGGAACGCCGGCGGCGATTCTCGACGCGCTGCGCCGCGCCCAAGCGGCGTTGATGCAGGACGATGTGATTGCCCGGATTGCGGCGTCGCTGGGACAACGCATCAGCGACACCACCTTGCTTTGGCAGGGCGAAACCGGCACTTGCGGCCGTTTAGCCATTCTGCTCGGTCTGCCGGAAGTCAGCGGCGAGACCCCGGAACAGGCGGCGGCCCGCCGTATCGCCGCGGCGAAAATTGCCGCGCTGATTATGGCCAATGCGCTGATTTTCCAGAGTCAGCTTTCCAAAATGGATTCGCGGGTTTTGTCGATGGTGCAACTGGCCGCGAAACCGAATCGTCTGTTCGACATGCAGGAGCATTGGCGCTGGATTTGGCAAAACATCAACTACGCCCCGATTTTTCAGTTGGGCGAGCAGGTATTGCTGTGCCTGTGCAGCAGTCCGTGGTTGTACCGGGCGCTGGGGTCCCTAATCGCTGAAATCGAGCAGATTGAGCAAAATCCCTCGGCGCTGCGCCATGACCTGATGGGGCGGATTTATCACTGGCTGCTGCATGACGCCAAATATCTCGGCGCTTATTACACCTCGGTTCCGGCGGCGACCCTGCTGCTGAAACTGGCGCTGAATCGGCCCTGGCCGCAGGATTTCGGCGATCCGGCGCAACTGGCCGATTTCAAAGTCGCCGATTTGGCTTGCGGCACCGGCACGTTATTAATGGCCTCGGCGGAAGCGTTGACCGATGCGCATATTCTGGCCCGGGCCACTACCCAGCGCCGTTTGCAGTCAGCGGATTTGCAAGCCCTGCATCGCATCCTGATGGAAGACGTTCTACAGGGTTACGACGTGCTGCCGACTGCGGTGCATCTGACCGCCTCGACCTTGGCGCTGCTGGCCCCGGAAGTGACGTTTCACCACATGAACCTCTACGTCATGCCGATGGGGCTGGATCACAACACGCCGCGCCTGGGCAGTCTGGATTTTTTGGGCCGGGATGCGGTGCGCACGCAAATCACCCTGGATCAGTCGCAGGCGGAAATTCGCCAAACTGACGCCGGTCAGGTGCAAATCACCAGCGCCCGCCTGCCAAAGCTGGATTTATGCGTGATGAATCCGCCGTTCGTGCGCAGCGTCAACAACAACCTGTTATTCGGTTCGCTGCCGGATGAGCGGGGCGTTCTGCAAAATGAGCTGAGAAAGCGCGTCAAATCGTTGTCCGCCAGTATTACCGCCGGACTGGGCGCGGTGTTCGTCGCCCTGGCCGATCAATCGCTGAAACCGGGCGGACGGTTAGCGTTCATCCTGCCGCACGCGCTGGCGTCCGGCGAAGCCTGGGGGCCGACCCGTCAATTGCTGGCGGACCGCTATCATCTGGAAGTCGTCATCTCCAGCTATGACGCCCAGCGCCCGAATTTCTCGGAAAATACCGAGTTATCGGAAATCATGTTCATCGCCCGCAAGCGCCAGAATGGCGAAGCGCCGCAAGCGACGACCTATATCAATCTGTGGCGCAATCCCGCCAATGTGTTTGAGGCGCTCGGCGTCGCCGAATGGATGAAAATCGGCGCGGAGGGCGTGATTAACTTGTTATCCGGGGTGTTCGGCGAAGCCTTCACCGTCGCGGCGGCGCAAGGCGATGAACATTGG
Source organism: Candidatus Competibacteraceae bacterium (assembly GCA_039807355.1). Classification (GTDB taxonomy): domain Bacteria; phylum Pseudomonadota; class Gammaproteobacteria; order Competibacterales; family Competibacteraceae; genus UBA2383. Next base: position 2,737 of record JBDHRB010000047.1, on the reverse strand, counting down.
TACGGGGCGATGTTCGCCCGCCGCGAACTGGCGCAAACCTTTTTGGCGTTGCAACAGGGCCAGGTGGCATTGCCAGCGCGTCGCCAGGCCGTGACGCTGTGCGCGATCCAGGATTTGGGCCAACTCGGCTACGATGCGCGGGACATTCACGATGCATTCACCGTGTCCGATCAGGTTTGGTCGCTGTATCCGGCGTTTTGGAATCACGATTCGGAAGCGGTCCGCACCGTACAGCAGAGCGCAAACGCCTGGTTGCATCCGCGCACCCAGGCCGCGCCGAAACGACCGCTCAAGGATGCACAAAAGGTTTGGGAAACCGCGGCGGACTTTTTGTTAGCCTGGCGAATACGCGCTAATACTCAACGAGTGTTGACCATTAGTCTGGATCAGCCGGTGATTGGCAATACTTGGTGGACGTTCAGAACCGATTTAACCCCGCAACGGCGCAAGGCCTTGTTGCTCTGGCTGAATGGCAGTCTGGCGCTGCTGGCTTTCTTTGGAAGCCGCGTCGTTACTCAGGGAGCGTGGATGCAGGTCAAAAAACCGGCCTGGGCGACGATGCCGGTTCTCGATGTGCGCGCCTTGAGCAATCGACAAGTGAACCGCCTCGCCGCCGCCTATGACGCGCTCTGCGCCCAGGAACTTCAGGCGCTGGCTCGGTTAAACGGCGATCCGGTGCGTCAGGCGATAGATGACGCGCTCTGCCAGACCTTGAACCTGCCTGATTTAAAACCCCTGCGGGAAATGCTGGCCCACGAACCCGGCCTGACCGGCCAGCCCATCGCCATTCCTCCACCCAAGGGCCGTAAACGCCCATTAAAACCGCGTTGAAACCGATGCATTCCGATCCTTTTGTTCACTGGTTCCGCCAAGCCGGCCCCTATATCAACGCCCATCGCGGCAAAACCTTTGTCGTGCTGTTCAGCGGCGAAGCGGTCGAAGCGGAGAATTTTTCCAGCCTGATTCACGATCTGGCCCTGCTGCACAGTCTGGGCATTCGTTTGGTGCTGGTTCACGGCGCCCGCCAACAAATCGAAGCGCGGTTGCGCGAGGCGGGGCGAGCGCCGCGTTACGCCGACCATCTGCGCATCACCGAGGCCGAGGATTTGCCGCTGGTCAAGCAGGCGGTGGGCCGGTTGCGCATTCGCATCGAATCGCGCCTGTCGATGGGCGTGGCTAATTCACCGATGCACGGCGCCCGATTGCGCGTGGTCTCCGGGAATTTGATTACCGCCCGGCCGTTGGGCGTGCGCGACGGCGTGGATTACGGCTTCACCGGCGAAGTGCGGCGCATCGACGACCGGGCGATTCGTCTGTGGCTGGATCAGGACGCGATTGTGCTGCTTTCACCGCTGGGCTATTCGCCGACCGGGGAAATTTTCAACCTGAGCGCCGAAGATGTCGCCAGCGCAACGGCCATGGCGTTACGCGCCGACAAATTGCTGGTGTTAAGCGAAAGTCCCGAATTACGCGATCCGGCGAGCGGTCGCCCAATCCGCGAACTCAGCCCCAGCGACGCCCGGCGGGTGCTGGCCGACGGCGCGGATTTACCGGAGGAAACGGCGCGCTATCTTCAACAAGCCCTACGCGCCTGTCAGGCCGGGGTGCGCCGCGTCCATGTGCTGAATCGGGAAACCAACGGCGCTCTGCTGCGGGAACTGTTCACCCGCGACGGGGTGGGGGCGCTGATTACCGCCGACATTTATGAAGGGCTGCGTCCGGCGATGATTGATGACGTCGGCGGCCTGCTGGAGCTGATTCAGCCGCTGGAGGAAGACGGAACTCTGGTGCGCCGCTCGCGGGAGCGGCTGGAAATGGAAATCGACCGTTTCATCCTGCTGGAGCGCGACGGCGCAATCATCGGCTGTTCGGCGCTCTACCCGTTCCCGGAAGAGCAGTTGGGCGAACTGGCTTGCGTCGCGGTTCATCCCGATTATCGCAACAAAGGCCGCGCTGACGCCTTGCTCAGTTTTATCGAGCGTCAGGCTCGCGCCCAGGGATTGCAGCGGTTGTTCGTGCTGACGACCCGCACCGCCCACTGGTTCCGCGAGCGCGGCTTTGAACCGGCGGAAGTCGGCGATTTGCCCCTGTGCAAACAGACGTTGTATAACTGGCAGCGCCGCTCGAAAGTCTTCATCAAATCCTTGTAAGCTTTGCCAACTTTTTCCGCTTTCAACTCCAGGGAACGCTGCTATGCCGACCGCCGCCCCGTTGCGGGTGATTCAAATCAGCGATTTGCACCTTAAAACTCAACCCAGCCGCTTGTGGGGCGTGGACGTGGACGCCAGCCTGAACGCAGTGCTGGATTGCATCCAAACCCGACATCCGCAACCGGATCTGGTGCTGGCCACTGGCGATCTGGTGGGTGACGATCCAAACGCCTATCACCGGGTGCGTCAGGCGCTCGAATCGCTGAACGCCCCGGTGTATTGCCTGCCGGGCAATCACGACTTTCCTGCGGTGATGAGCCGGATGCTGCGCGAGGGGCGGGTGCGCCGCGAGCGGCATGTCGCGGTCGGCTCCTGGCAATTCGTCCTGCTCGACTCCAGCTTTCCCGGTGCGCCCGACGGGCATTTGGCCTATAGCGAACTGGCGTTGCTCGACACCGTGCTGGCGCTGCACCCTGAACGGCATACCATCGTTTGCCTGCACCATAACCCGGTGCCGAGCCAGACCCCCTGGCTGGACACGATGACCGTCAGCAACGGCGATGCGCTGCTGGCGGTGGTGGATCGCT
>JBDHRB010000046.1:0-9739 GCA_039807355.1 Candidatus Competibacteraceae bacterium | reverse complement strand
TCCAAATTCTCGTCGAATCCCCGGCGAGCGGCGTCACTCCTTGAGCCAAATATGACCTTCTTCGGCGTTTCTCCAAGGCAATGCCTGAATTGGCGCAGCGGTCTGGCCGTCGTTACTGGCCTGGCGTTCACTTTGGCGCTGCTGGCCGTCGTCCTGTTGTGGAAACAGAACGCGCTGCGCCAGAGCTATGAACTGGAAACCGCCAGCCGCCAGGTGATCCTGGCCAGTCGCATCCAGCAAGCCAATACCGCTATCGCCGCGCTGGCGACCCTGTTTAACTCAGCGCAGAGCGTAGACGCCGACCAATTCCGGCTGTTAGCCGGCGAGACTCTTCAACGCTGGCCGTTTCTGCGCGCCGCCTTCTACGCACCGCGCATCCATCCGGCGCATCGGGACAGTTTCGAGGCGGCAGTCGCCGAAGCCGGCTTGCTCGGCTTTCACATCCAGAATACCGCGCCGGTGGAATTCTATTACCCGGTGCGCTACTTCGAGCCGTTCACCCCGCTGACCCGCCGCTGGCTGGGCCTGGATTTGAGCGCGGTTCCCTATCTGGTCGCCGCCATCCAACAGGCCGAAGCGGGCAACGCCACCCGGATCGCCAGCGGCGTCGGTCCGTTCAGCGAGGAGCGCGAATACTGGCTGCTGCATCCCCTGTACAGCCAGCGCGGTCATCCCGCTCAAGCCCAACGCAACCAATACGGCAACGGCGTAGTCGGTTTCGCCCTGGCCCCGACCGCTTTGAGTGCGGATTTACTGGTTCCCGGCGAGTGGTTGCGCATCAGTCTGCGTCAGGGCGAGACCGCCGAGGCGCTGTTTGAACGCGGTGAAAAACCCGCCGGGGGATGGTTCCACCTGGTGCAGCACGCTGAATTTCCCTTGGGAGAAGCGCGGCTGATTGCGGAATTTGGCCGCAACGTTCCCGCCCGCGAGTGGCTGGGAACCGCCAGCGCGGCGGCGCTGGTTCTGGGGGGAGTGATCACGCTGCTGTTTCTGGCCCTGACCGCTCACGCCATGGCTCGCCATGCCGCCGAAATTCGCTACCGCACCGTAGCCGACAACACCTACGACTGGGAAACCTGGGTGGCTCCTGAAGGCCACTGGATTTACTGCTCGCCGGCCTGCCAACGCCTGACCGGTTACAGCCCGGAAGCCTTCCTGGCTGATCCAAAGCTGATTCTGCACATCACCCATCCTGAAGATCAGGCCCATTTTCGCGCCCATTGGGAAGGCGTCGCCGTTTGCAACGACGCCCATGTGACGGGCAACGTGACCTTCCGCATCCGTCATCTGAATGGCGCGACCCTATGGATCGAGCATGTCTGCGTCCAGGTTTTCGATCAGCGCGGGCGTTATCTGGGACGCCGCTCCACCAACCGCGATGTCTCCGAACGTATGCTCAACGAAGTGCGCATGGAAACCCTGCTGCGCATCAGCCAGGAGGGGATGCGTATGAGCGAGCGCGAATTGCTGCAAATGGGTCTGGAACAGGCCGAACGCCTAACCGGCAGCGAGATCGGCTACCTGCATTTCCTTGATGAAGATCAGCAAACCCTCCAGCTCAATCTGTGGAGTCACAACACCCTGGATCATTGTCAATCGACCGAATTGACCCATTACCCGGTGGCGCAGGCCGGGGTCTGGGCGGATACGGTGCGCCTGAAACGTCCGGTGATGCATAACGACTACCCGTCCCTGGAAGGTCGCCGAGGCTATCCAGAGGGTCATGCCCCGGTGTTGCGTCATCTGGCCACGCCGATCATGGAAGAAGGTCAGGTCAGAATGATTCTCGGCGTCGGCAACAAGCCGGTGTTTTATACCGACACGGACCTGCGCGGATTGCAATTGATCGGCGAGGCGCTGTGGAAAAGCATCAGCTTACAGCGGGCGATGACCCGTCTGGAAACCGCCCGCGCTGCGGCTGAAGCGGCCAGCCGCGCTAAAAGCACCTTTCTGGCTAACATGTCCCATGAGTTGCGCACGCCGATGAACGGCATTCTCGGCATGACCGGACTGGCCCTGCGTCACGCCAGCGATCCGAAGTTGCGCGATCAGCTCGGCAAAATCGAAAAAGCTTCGCAGCACCTGTTGGCGGTCATCAATGACATCCTGGATTTGTCCAAGATTGAAGCGGCGCGCCTGAACCTGGAGCGGGTCTCGTTCAAACTGGGCGCGGTGCTGGAAAATCTGATGAGCATCGTCGGGCATAAAGCCATTGATCAAGGACTGCAACTGCGCCTGGACCTGGCCCCCGAAGTCCGCCACTTGGCGCTGATCGGCGATCCGCTGCGCCTCGGCCAAGTGTTGCTGAATCTGACCGGCAACGCCCTCAAATTCACCGAACAGGGGGTGATCACCGTGCGGGTTAGCCTGGTCGAAACCAGCGCAACCGATGCGCTGCTGCGTTTCGAGGTGCAGGATACCGGCATCGGCATCAGCGCCGAGGATCAGCGCCGGCTGTTCACCGCGTTCGAGCAGGCCGACGGTTCGATGACCCGCAAATACGGCGGCACCGGCTTAGGTTTGGCCATCAGCAAGCGCCTGGTGCAGTTGATGGGCGGCGATATCAGCGTCGCCAGTGCGCCAGGACAGGGCAGCACCTTCTGGTTCACCGCCCGAATGGAGAAGAGCGATGACAGCGCCAATGCCTCGGATGCGGCTCCGCCCGCCCCGGATAGCGCCGAAGCGCAAATCAAAGCCCGTTTTGCCGGGGTGCGCTTGCTGTTGGCCGAGGATGAACCGGTCAACCAGGAGGTCTCACGCGACTTGCTGGAAGATGTCGGCCTGCGCGTGGATCTGGCCGAAGACGGCGCAGCAGCGGTGACGATGGCCCGGCAGACCCGCTATGCGCTGATCTTAATGGACATGCAGATGCCCAATCTGAACGGTGTCGATGCGACCCGGGCGATTCGCGCCGACTCGCTGAACCGGAATACCCCGATTCTGGCTATGACCGCCAACGCCTTTCAGGAGGATCGGCAAGTTTGCATCGACGCCGGAATGAATGACCATATCGGCAAGCCGGTCGATCCGGATCGGCTGTTTGAAACCTTATTGCAATGGCTGGATGCTCCGACGCCACAGGAGGCAACGCCATGAAGAAAATCATATTTTTAATCAACGCACTGGCCGGGCTGTTGTTGGCCGCTTGCAATGGTCCGACCGAGGAAAAACCCTTGCAGTACGGCGCAGCGCCGGCTGCCGCCCGGCCCGTGTACCGTTTCGCCGTCCATCCGCTGCACAATCCCGCCAAGCTCGCCGAAGCCTACCAGCCGCTGATGGATTATTTGAACCAGCGGGTGAACGACGCGCATTTCGAGCTGGAGGCTTCGCGCAACTACCAAGCCTACGAGGAAAAATTCCGCGCCCGTAACCCGGAATTCCTGCTGCCCAATCCCTGGCAATCCATCGAAGCAATGAAGGTCGGCTATCGGGTCATCGCCATGGCCGGCGACGCCGAGGATTTCAAGGGCATTTTCATCGTGCGCAAGACCAGCGGAATCAAAACCCCGGCGGATTTGAAGGGTAAGACGGTCAGCTATCCATCGCCGACCGCCCTGGCGGCCTGCATCATGCCGCAATATTTTCTGCACCAGCACGGCATCGACGTCAACCGCGACATCAGCAATATCTATGTCGGCTCCCAGGAATCCTCCATCATGAATGTCTATCTGGGACAATCCGCCGCCGGGGCGACTTGGCCGCCGTCCTGGCGGCTGTTTCAGCAAGATCATCCTGAAGAAGCCGCGCAACTGATGGTGATTTGGGAAACTGCGCCGCTGCTGAACAATTCAGTGATGGCGCGTGACGATCTGCCGGAGGCGATTGTCGATCAGGTGCGTGGGGCGCTGCTGGCGCTGCCGCAGACCGCCGAGGGTCCGGCGATTCTCGCGGGCATGTCCACCGCCCGGTTCCACAGCGCGGATAACGCCAGTTACCAGAAAGTGCGGGATTACATTGGCGCTTTTGAACGAGAGGTGCGCTTGGTGGAGAAGCCCTGATGCCCAACCCGCTCCATGGCCGGCTGTTCGGCAGTCTGCGGCGGCGCTTGTCCTTGGGCATGACGCTGATCGTGGCGATGATGATGAGCCTGTTCATTCTCGACACGGCCCGACGCCAGCAGGAAGCGGCCCTGGAGCGGCAAGCGGCGCAGGCGCTGGCGCTGGCCGACAGCATCGCCATTTCTTCAGCGGTCTGGGTCACTTCGCGGGATTTCGCCGGTCTCCAGGAAATCGTTGACGGCTTGGGACGCTATCCCGATTTGCGCTACGCCATCGTCCTCGATCCGCACGGCCAGGTGCTGGCGCACAGCGACAAATCCCGGCGCGGCCTGTTTATCAGCGACCTGCCCGACGCAGCCCAGCCCAAAGTCTTGCAGCGCAGCCTGCGCCTGGTCGATGTCGCTGCGCCGATCCTGCTGGAGCAATACGCGGTCGGCTGGGTGCGCATCGGCCTGGGCGGCGATTCCCTGCAAGCCGAGCTGGCGGAGATTCAACGCAAGGGTTTGCTGCACATCCTCGGCGCTATCCTCCTGAGCCTGCTGTTCGCCACGCTCACCGGGCGTTATCTGACCCGCCGCCTCGACGCGATTGCCCAGGTCGCCGACGCTATTCAGGCCGGGAGCGCGGGCCGGCGCGCCCAACTGACCGGGAATGACGAGGCGGCGCGTCTGGGCCGGGCGATCAACGCCATGCTCGATGCGCTCGCCGAGCGGGAAAGCGAACTGCGCCGCAGCGAAACTAAACTGGCGACCATTCTCGATAACGTCAGTGCGCAGATTTATCTCAAGGATGCGCAGGGCCGCTATCTCTACGCCAACCGGCTGGTCTGCGAGTTTTTTCAGGCCCCTCTCGACCGGGTGATCGGTCAGGATGATCGGCGCTTTCTCGACCCGGCAACGTTTCGCGCCGTGCAAATCAACGATGCGCGGGTACTCCAGGGCGGCGAAACCCTCCAGCTTGAGGAAAGCGGCGTTGATCCCGGTTCCGCGCAACTGCGAACCTTCTGGACGGTGAAACTGCCGTTGCGCAATGAACAGGGGGAAATTTACGCACTGTGCGGCATTTCCACCGACATCAGCGAACGCAAACAGGCCGAGTTGGTGCTGGCCCATCACAAGGAAGAACTGGAGAACGAGGTGCGCTTGCGCACCGCTGCGTTGTCCATCGCCAAGGAAGCCGCCGAAGCGGCCAATCAGGCCAAGAGCATGTTCCTGGCCAATATGAGCCATGAAATCCGCACGCCGATGAACGCCATTCTCGGCCTGACCCATCTGATGCGCGGCGAAGCGAGCGCGGCGCAGGCCGAACGTCTGGGCAAAATCGACAGCGCTGGCCGTCATCTGCTGTCGATCATCAACGACATCCTCGACATCTCCAAGATCGAAGCCAACAAGCTGCAACTCGAATACAGCGATTTCGCCCTGTCCGCGGTGCTGGACCATGTGCGCTCGCTGCTCGGCGAGGCCGCCCGCAACAAAGAGCTGGAAATTTTCATCGACGGCGATGCGGCACCGTTCTGGCTGCGCGGCGACGTGATGCGCCTGCGCCAGGCGCTGCTCAATTACGCCAGCAATGCGGTCAAGTTCACCGAGCGCGGCTCGATCACCCTGCGGGCGAAGCTGCTTGAAGATTGCGGCGATACGCTGCGGGTGCGTTTCGAGGTCGCTGACACCGGGATTGGCATTTCCCCGGATAAAATCAACCGGCTGTTTCACGCCTTTGAACAGATCGACGCTTCGACCACGCGCAAATATGGCGGCACCGGTCTGGGATTGGTCATCACCCGCCGGCTCGCTGAGTTGATGGACGGCGAAGCCGGAGCGGAGAGCATTCCGGGGCGGGGCAGCACCTTCTGGTTCACCGCCCGCTTGCAGCGCGGCCATGGCATTGTGCCGCCGCCGGAAATCGGTTGCGCTGACGCGGAAATGCAACTGCGCGCCCGCCAGGGCGGCGGCTACCGGCTGCTGCTGGCTGAAGACAACGCCATCAATCGCGAGGTCGCCCTGGAATTGCTGCATGGCGTCGGTCTGGCGGTAGACACCGCCGAGGATGGGGTCGAGGCGCTGGTGAAAGCCCGACAGTATCGCTACGACCTGGTGTTGATGGACGTGCAAATGCCCAATCTGGATGGTCTGGAAACAACCCGGGCCATTCGCCTCCTGCCCGGTTGGGCGGAGATTCCTATTCTGGCGATGACCGCCAACGCCTTTAATGAAGATCGTCAGACTTGCATCGGTGCGGGAATGAACGACTTTATCGCCAAGCCGGTAGAACCGGATCATCTTTACGCCGCATTGCTGAAATGGCTGCCCGCCGCGACTGCGCCGCCGGAAATCAACTTCCCGGATGGTGCGGGCCGCAACGCTGATGACCGGCCACAGCGCCTCAACACCACGGCGCAAACCGGCGCGGAGTGCGCTGACCGGTTGCAGGAACGCTTGACCACGGTGACGGGCCTGGATGTCGCCGCCGGTCTGGCGGTGGTGCGCGGCAAGCTGGAGAGCTATCAGCGGATTCTGCGCCTGTTCATCGACAGCCACGCTGACGACAGTTCCCGACTGGTCGCGCTGGTCGCTCAGGGAGAGCTGACCACCGCCGCACGCCTCGCCCACGCCTTGAAAGGCGCTGCGGGCAATCTCGGCGCACCGGCCATTCACCAGTTGGCGACGGCGCTCGACATCGCCTTGAAACAGGGTGACGCCCAGGCAGCGCAGCCGCTGCTGACGCAATTGAGCGAACAATTACCGCGCCTGATCGCCGACCTTTGCGCCGCGCTGGCCGATGGCGAATCCTCCTGTTCGCCAGAAAGTCGGAAATAAAAAAAGCGCCTGGTATGGCGCTTCAGGGGTCTGGCGGAGAGGGTGGGATTCGAACCCACGGACCCTCGCGGGTCAACGGTTTTCAAGACCGTCGCAATCGACCACTCTGCCACCTCTCCGTTGGAAAATCCGCTAATTGGCCGCACAACCGCGTGAAATTGCCGCAGCCTGCAAGCTCGATTCGAGCCGTCTCAAGGGCGCTTAAAATAGCCCAAATCAGCCCAGCACGGCAAGAGGCGGCGGCTCAATGCAGCGTGCGGGGAATCGACAGGACAAACGGCGGGATGTCGGCGTCGAAGGTCACGCCATCATCCGCCTGCATCTGGTAGCTGCCTTTCATGCTGCCGACTGCGGTTTGCAAAACCGCGCCGCTGGTGTACTGAAACCCCTGGCCGGGACGCAGATAGGGCTGTTCGCCGACCACGCCCTCACCGCGTACTTCCTCGATCTTGCCGTTGGCGTCGGTGATGACCCAATGGCGACTGAGCAGCCGGGCGGCGATATTGCCCTGGTTTTGGATCAACACCGTATAGGCGAACACATAACGATCCTGTTCAGGATCGGATTGTTCCTCCAGATAAAACGCCTGCGCCGCGACCTTGATACTGTAATCCGTTTTTTTCTTCACCATGACCCCGTGGATTTGCGCAATTGCCCGAACAGCGATTTAAAGCGTCAGCGCCTGTTGTTTCGCCTGCAAAGCCGCCAACAGCGTGTCAAATGACCGGATAAAGGCGTTGACGCCATCAATTTCCAACTGGTCGGTGACCGCGCTGAGATCAATGCCCAACTCCGGCAGCGCCGATAAAGCCGCCAGTGCGCTTTCCACTTCCTCATCCAGCGTTCGGGCGACCGCGCCGTGATCGCGGAAAGCGTCATACGTCGCCGGGGGCATGGTATTGACCGTATCCGGGCCGATCAGCGAATTAACGTACAGCAGGTCCGAATAGGCCGGATTTTTGGTGCTGGTGCTGGCCCACAGCAGCCGTTGTGGCCGAGCGCCTTGTTCGCGCAGCGCGGCGAAATGTGCGCCGCTGAAGATTTCCAGATATTCCTGATAAGCCAGCTTGGCGTTGGCGTTGGCGATTTGGCCTTGCAACTCCGGTCGCCGTTGCGCCAACAACGGGTCCAACGCGCTGTCCAGCCGGCTGACAAAAAAGCTGGCCACCGAGGCAATGCGGTCGATGGGCAACCCCTTGGCGCAGCGCCGCTCCAGACCGCGCAGATAAGCTTCGGCGACCGAAACGTAACGCTCCACCGAGAACAACAGGGTCACATTGACGTTGACGCCCTCGGCGATGAGTTGCTCGACGGCGTGCAAACCGGCAACGGTGCCGGGCACCTTGATCATCACATTCGGCATAGCCAGCCGGGCGAATAACTCGCGGGCTTCTCGCACCGTGCCGTCCACGTCCTGGGCCAGGTGCGGCGACACTTCCAGACTGACCATGCCATCGACGCCCTGGGTGGCGTCATAAACCGGACGCAACAACAGGGCGGCAGCGCGGATGTCTTCAACCGCCAGAGCGAAAAACAGCGTCCGGCTGGATTGTTCAGGATCGCGCTGGAGTTCCCGGCGCAATGCCTCGTCGTAATCGGCGCTGCCGCCAATCGCTTTCTCAAAAATGGTCGGGTTGGAGGTGATGCCGCGTAGATCATCTTCAGCGATCATTTGCGCTAACTGCCCAGAGGTGAGCATGGAACGCTGAAGATTATCGTACCAGACGCTCTGGCCGGCGGCGTTAAGTTGGCGCAACAGATTCAGGGACATGGCGAGAGCCTCGGTTGCTAAGTTACTAAGAAGAATCCGCTGATTGTAGCAATTCCCCAGGCGCCGCTGGGTTTGGTTTCACGTGGAACGTGGAGCGCGATGTTTCACGTGAACCCCGGAGGGCGCTTACGGGGCAGCGACGTTGCTCAACGCGGCAAATCCGGCCAGTTCCAGCGTTTCCGGGCGTGCGCCGGGATCCACCCCGGCGGCCTTGATCTGATCGCTGTCCAGCATTCCGCGCAGGCTGTTGCGCAAAGTCTTGCGGCGCTGGGCGAATGCGCGCCGCACCACCTCGGCAAAACGCTGCTCATCCTGCACCGCGACTGCCGGTGTTTCACGTGGAACCAGACGCACCACTGCGGACCAGACTTTGGGCGGCGGCTGAAAAGCGCCCGGCCCAACACTAAACAGCGCCTCGATCCGACAACGGTATTGCGCCATCACCGACAGCCGGCTGTAGGCGTCCGCGCCGGGTGCTGCCGCCAGGCGCTCCACCACTTCGCGCTGCAACATAAAGTGTAAATCTTGCAGATGCTCGGCCTGGGCCAGCAGATGAAACAACAACGGAGTGGAAATATTGTAGGGCAGGTTGCCGGCCACCCGCAGCCGGGGAACCGCGCTGCGCAATGGGGCGAAATTAAAGGTCAGCGCATCGGCCTGATGAATCCGCAGCACGCCTAATCCGGCGCAGTGCGCCCGCAACGGTTCGAGCAAATCACGATCCAGCTCCACCACATCCAGCTCGCCGACCGCTTGCAGCAACGGGCCGGTCAATGCGCCCAGACCTGGGCCAATCTCCACCCACGACTGGCCCGGTTTCGGGCGCAGCGCGGCGATGATGCGGGCGATGATCTGCGGATCATGCAGAAAATGTTGCCCAAAACGCTTGCGCGGGCGATGTCCCGCAACCCCGTTCATGGCGCGGCGCGGGTCGGGGGCGACTCGGCGGATTCCGGCGCACGCGGCAAGCGAATCTCCACATAGGCTTCATCGCGCAGCCGGCGCAGCCATTGCTCCCATTCCTCATCGGAACGTCGGCGGAACAGCGCCTCGCGCACTCGCGCCCGTTCGGTCTCCGAGGAAGCCGGACCTTGGCGGCGCTCCAGGGCCTGAACGATGTGCCAGCCAAACTGGGTTTTGAACGGGGCGCT
>JBDHRB010000045.1:0-9891 GCA_039807355.1 Candidatus Competibacteraceae bacterium | reverse complement strand
GACTGGCTGAGTCCGCACCTGGGCTATGTCAAAAGCAACCGGGCGCGGGTGAAGATTCGCCAGTGGTTCATCCAGCAGGATCAGGAAAAAAGCATTGCGGCTGGCCGCGCCGCCCTGGAGCGGGAATTGCAACGGCTGGGGGTGCGCAGCCTGAGGCTGGATAAGGTGGCCGAGCGCCTTGGTTTTGCCCGGCCCGATGAGCTGTTCGCCACCATCGGTCATGGCGCGTTGACCACCAGCCAGGTAGTGGCGCGGATTCAGGATTGGCTACCGCCGGCTCCGCCATTGGTCGCTGAGAGTTTAAATTTACTGGTGGGGCGCAAGCCAAAAACCATCGAGTCGGGCAAGGACGATGTGCATATTCGCGGGGTCGGGCGTTTGTTGACACAAATGGCCCATTGTTGTCAGCCGACCCCGTTTGAACCCATCGCCGGTTACATCACTCAGGGACGCGGGGTGACCATCCACCGCCAGGATTGCGCCAATCTGCTGGCCTTGACCAATCAACATGGCGAGCGGGTGATTGAAGTCAGTTGGGGCGAGACCCCGGCGACTTATCCGGTAGGCATCATGGTCATCGCCCACGACCGTTCCGGGTTGCTGCGTGACATCGCGTCGGTGGTCGCCAACGAACAGGTCAACGTCTTGAGCGCCAATACGCTGACCGACCCGAATACTTCGGTCGCCCGGATGGAGATGACTCTGGAGGTGACCGACGTGCTGCAACTCAGCCGGGTGTTGGACAAGATCGGCCAGTTGCGCAACGTCATGGAGGCGTATCGGAAGACCTGAGTTGCGCCGGTGGCGGGCGATGCTCAACCTGATTTTGACCCCATCCTGAATCAGTCCGCCTGCGTCAGCAGCAAGCGGGTTTCGCGCAGCAGGACGTTGCGCCGCAACAGCAGGCTCCAGCGACTGCCGCCGCATTGCCGCCACAACATGGCGGAGCGCACTCCGGCTAACAGCAGCGCCCGGATGCGGTTGGCGTTTTCTGGATTGTTCAGATGCGCTTGAACGCCGCTGACCATGATGCGCGGCGACAGGGTGCTGATTGTTTGCAGATAAAGGTCGGCGAAGCGGGCGATGGTGTTGCTGTGGGTGACCGGAAAATGCGCCAGATTGCGGATGATGTCTTGGATGCCGGCGCTGAGGATTTCCAATAAATCCTGGCGACGACTCAGCTTGCGTTCCAGGCGCAGCAACGTCGCCGCATAGCGGGTCAACTCCATATCCTGCGGATTGTGCAGTTGTTGCTCCAACAAACGCAGACCGGTCAACAGCCGCTGGAGACCGCCGTAGACATCAATACTGCTGGGCGCGTCGATCTGGAGCAGGCTGTCCATGCAGGTTGTGAAATCATCGGCCTGGGTTTGGCCGCGCCGGGCGATGTTGCGCACCAGGTCAGCGGCCTGCATCGCCCCGGCCAGGGCGATAACGCGATCTTGATCGGTTTTATGCATGAGGGTGGGAATGAGTGGCGGAAAGGAGTGCGCTCAATTGTAGCCTGCATCGATGATTCCGCCGCCCAAACATTCATCCTCCTGATAAAACACCAGCGCCTGACCGGGGGTAATCGCCCGCTGCGGCTGGTCAAAACCGACTTCGGCGCAGTCGCCGTCCAGGGCTTGCAGCGTGCAAAGTTGATCCGGCTGGCGATAACGGATTTTCGCCGCGCCGCTCCACGGCAGGGCTGGCGGCGTTCCGCTGATCCAGTGCAGTTGCGAGGCGCGCAGCCGCTGATGGAATAACGCGGGATGGTCGCGGCCCTGGGCGACAATCAACCGATTGTGCGCCAGATCCTTGTCCGCCACATACCAGGGTTCGCCGTTGCCGTCGCGGCGTCCGCCGATTTTCAATCCTTGCCGCTGACCGATGGTGTGGAACATCAGGCCGGTATGTTCGCCCAGCCATTCGCCTTCTGTGGAATAAATCAGGCCGGGCTGGGCGGGCAGGTAGCGGTTGAGAAACTCGCGGAAATGGCGCTCGCCGATAAAGCAAATCCCGGTGCTGTCCTTTTTGGCGTGGGTGACCAGTCCGGCGGCGGCGGCCCGTTGCCGCACCTCGGCTTTGTGTAAAGCGCCGACCGGGAAAAGGGCGCTGGCTAACTGAGCCTGATTCAGGCGGTGAAGAAAGTAACTTTGATCCTTGCCCGGATCGCTGCCCTTGAGCAAATGTTGGCGACCGTCGTGCGCTGTGCGGCGAACGTAATGACCGGTGGCGATAGCGTCCGCGCCCAGACGCCGGGCGTGATCGAGGAAAGCCCGGAACTTGATTTCGCTGTTGCAGAGAATGTCCGGGTTGGGGGTGCGACCGTTGCGGTATTCGTCGAGAAAATAGCGGAATACCCGTTCCTGATACTCAGCGGTGAAATTGACCTGGTGCAGGGGAATGTCCAGGGTTTCGCACACCGCCCGCGCATCCTGCAAATCTTCCGCCGCCGCGCAGTAGCCGGCCTCGAAGGAATCCTCCCAGTTTTTCATGAACACGCCGTGGACTTCGTAACCTTGTTCGACCAGCAGCAAGGCGGCGACTGAGGAATCGACGCCGCCGGATAAGCCAACAACGACGCGGGTTTTGGGCATGGGCGGGGAGGGCGATGCAAAGATAATGGAAAAAGAAAAGCCCCTCGCCGACGGTCGGATGAGGGGCGCAAGCCAAACCTGGCGCGGATTATTTACCGCTGGGCAGGCTTTCCTGAAGCAGCTTGTCAAATTCAGCCTTGAAGCGCCCGATCAGATCGCCGAGGGCTTTCGAGTCATCCATGAATTTCTGATTCAGGCTGGAGATGGTCTCAACCTGGCTGGTCAGAAAGGTTTGTAAACTGGCCGGATCGTTAATCTCAGCGGCGGCTTTCATCCGGGCCATCGCCATGTCCACATAAGATTGCAGGGCGCTCATCTGGAAATTGACCAGCGCTTCCAGATTGGCGGCGGACAGCTTGTTCGCCTTGAGTACCGGACCCATCAGAGTTTGGTACTGCGAAGACATTTTGGCCAACACTTCGTTGGTCATGGTGATTCTCCCCGAAAAAAGTCAGTGGACAGTGAAATTGTGCGGTTGCAGCATAACGCAGATTTTGTTGCAGCGCAATGTAGGTCGGCGTGATTTTTTGCCATGCGCAACGCTGCGCCGGTTCCAAATTGCCGCTCGGCGGATTTTGCGGTAATTTGCCAAACAAGGAGATGGCATTCCTCCGTTAACCGCCGCAATGGCTGATGATGCCTACAGACTTTCTCGGGAACGGGAAGCTGGAGGCGTATCTTGATGATCTCCCTCTGATCCACCGCATCCCGAGTGACGCTAATACTTCGTCTATAAGGGATGACATGGGTTTTTACGCCTTTCTCGCTATCGGTCTTGGCGCCGCCGCTGGTGCCTGGCTACGCTGGGGTTTGGGTCTCTGGCTCAACCCGGTATTTCCCACCGTGCCGCTGGGGACGCTGGCCGCCAATCTGCTTGGCGGATTCCTGATGGGCATGGCCATGCAGTTTCTCCTCGAACACGCGGTGTTGCCGCCGGAGCTGCGCCTGGCAATCACCACCGGTTTTTTAGGCGGATTGACCACCTTTTCCACCTTTTCCGCGGAAACCGTGACGCTATTGCTGCGCGAAGAGTATCTGTGGGTCATAGCTATCGTCTTGGCCCACGTTATCGGTTCAGTGACCATGACGCTGCTGGGCATTTTGTCCATGCAACTCTTGATCCACTGGGGAGCGCCTTCATGAAGGGGACTTATCTGAAGTTTTATGTCCACGAGCATCGTCGTCATCACGGGATTCTGGTTTATGAGTGGCTGCTGGAGCGCGCCAAGAAAATGGGCATTCACGGCGGGTCCGCGTTTCGCGCCATTGCCGGATATGGCCGGCATGGCGTCCTGCACGAAGATCACTTTTTTGAACTGGCGGGTAATTTGCCGGTGGAAGTGGCGTTTATGGTCAGCGATGAGGAAGCCGCGCAATTTCTGAAGTTGATCGAACAGGAAGGAGTGCGGGTCTTTTATGTGCGGATGCCGGCTGAATATGGGGTGATTAATGGAGAGTAGCCGCTCATGTTGAAATCGATCCTGACCTTGCCTGCTACGGTCTGGCTGCTTGGGCTGATCAGCCTGATGAATGACTCAGCCAGCGAATTGCTCTATCCGCTCGTACCGCTGTATCTGGCGTCCGTGTTGATGGCTGGCCCCAAGGCGCTGGGGATTATCGAAGGGATCGCTGAAGCGACCAGCAGCCTGCTCAAATTGTTCGCCGGGGTGTTGGCGGATAAAACCGCTTCCACCAAGCCGTGGGTGATCGGCGGTTACAGTCTCGCCGCCATTGCTCGCCCGCTGATGGCCTTGGCGACGGCCTGGCCGATGGTGCTGGCGCTGCGCTTCGCCGACCGGGTAGGGAAAGGGTTACGTAGCTCGCCACGCGATGCCCTGCTGGCGTCAGCGGTCGATCCCGCGCAACGCGGTCTGGCGTTTGGCCTGCATCGGGCGATGGACAACGCCGGGGCGGTGATCGGACCGCTCTTGGCGACAGCGTTGCTGGCGCTCGATGTGCCGCTGCGCGACATTTTCCTGTGGACGGCGGCGCCGGGAGCCATTGCCATTGCGCTGGCCTTCGCTATCCGGGAACCGTCGCGGATCGGCAAACCCTCCCCTGCGCCTTTCAGTTGGACGCTTCAAGGCTTTCCACCGGGGTTCAAACGCTATTTGCTGACGCTGGCGCTGTTCACCTTGGGCAACTCATCCAATATGTTCCTGCTGCTGCGGGCCAGGGAGCTGGGTGTGCCCGATGCGCAGATTCCACTGCTGTGGGCAATGGTCTCCGCGGTAGCGATGGTGTTTTCTACACCGCTCTCCTCGCTGTCTGACCGCTGGGGGCGGAAAAGGCTGATTCTGTTTGGCTGGGCGATCTACGGCGCGTTCTATCTGATTCTGGGTCTGAACGGCAGCCAGACCGGGCTGCTATGGCCGTTGTTCGCCGGCTATGGCCTGTTCATGGCGGCGACTGAAGGAGCGGAAAAGGCGCTGGTTGCCGATTTGGCCCCCGCCGCCTTGCTGGGCACCGCTTACGGTTGGTTCAACCTGACCGCGGGATTACTACTGTTACCGGCTTCGCTGCTGTTTGGCGCGCTGTGGCAGATCGCAGGCCCGGCGATAGCGTTTAGCGTCGCTGCCGGTTGCGCGTTGCTGGCCGCCCTGCTGCTGCATTACTGGGTGATGCCGGAACGGCGCGGCTGTGTTGGGAAACCGTCATGATCGAAATCGAGATTCCGGGGTTCCGACACCTGCGGCTGGCCCATCTACTGCTGGATTACAACGGCACGCTGGCCGTCGATGGCGACCTGATTGACGGGATGCAATCCCGTTTAAGCGAATTGACTGCCGGTATCAGTATTCACGTCGTAACGGCGGATACCTTTGGCAAGGCGGCTCAGGCGCTGGCCGAAATCGATTGCCGTTTAACCATTCTGCCGAGCGGAAATCAGGCGGCTGCCAAGGCCGATTATGTTCGCCAATTGGGCGAACAGGCTACCGTGGCTATTGGCAATGGCCGCAATGATCGGTTGATGCTGGAGCGGGCGGTTTTAGGGATTGCGGTGCTGGGTGAGGAAGGCGCTGCGACTGCCGCCGTCATGGCGGCGGATGTGGTCGTGCGTGATGGATTGTCCGCTTTGGACTTGTTGCGACATCCCCAGCGGCTGGTTGCGACCTTGCGGTCGTAAAAGGGACCCGCCCTTGTGGCGGGCTGGCGTTTTCATCAACAACGTAAAGCTTTTTCAAATCTGATCCAAAGGAGAAATTCATGAACGTTCGCATCGAAGCCATTTCCGCCCTGGAAATTCTGGATTCCCGTGGCAACCCCACGGTCCGGGTCAACGTCCATCTCGACAACGGCATTACCGCTACCGCGTCGGTGCCTTCCGGCGCTTCCACCGGCGAGAATGAAGCGGTCGAACTCCGCGACGGCGACCAGAGCCGTTATGGCGGTAAAGGTGTGCGAAAAGCGGTTGAGAACATTGAGAAAATCCTGGCTCCGGCGCTGAAGGGGATGGACCCGCGTCGCCAGGCGGAGATTGACTACCGCATGATCGAGCTGGACGGCACCGAGAACAAGGCCAAGCTGGGGGCCAACGCCATGCTGGGCATTTCCCAGGCGGCGGCTCGCGCTGCCGCGCAGGCGTGCGGATTGCCGCTGTACGCCTATCTGGGCGGAGTGGGCGCGGTGCGCTTGCCGGTTCCGATGATGAACGTACTCAACGGCGGCAAGCACGCTGATTCCGGGATGGATTTCCAGGAATTCATGATCTTTCCGGTGGGCGCGCCCAATTTCGCCGAGGCGCTGCGCTATGGCGCGGAAACCTTCCACGCCCTGCACAAGATTCTGGCACTGGAAGGCTATAGCACTAGCGTCGGCGATGAAGGCGGTTTTGCTCCCCAAGTGGAGAGCAACGACGAAGCCTGTGAGCTGATCGTCAAAGCGATCACGGCAGCCGGTTATCGGCCCGGCCAAGACATCGCCATCGCTCTTGACCCGGCGGCCAGCTCTTTTTATGCAGACGGCAAGTACCGCTTGACCCGCAGCGGTCAGGGCGACAAGAGCGCCGACGAGATGGTGGCCTTGTTCAAGGACTGGATCAATAAGTACCCCATCGTGTCCATCGAAGATGGCCACGACGAGAACGACTGGGCCGGATTCAAGCGCATGACGGCAGAGCTGGGCGGGCGGATTCAGGTCGTTGGCGACGATTTGCTGGTGACGAACACCAAATTCATTGCTCGCGCTGTTGAGGAGTCCGCCTGTAATGCGGTGCTGATCAAGCTGAATCAGATCGGCACGGTCACGGAAACCATCGAAGCCATTCATCTGTGCCGCAAGGCGGGGTGGGGCTTCGTGATCTCGCACCGCTCCGGGGAAACTGAAGATACCTTCATGGCGGATTTCGCGGTCGCCATGGGCGGCGGTCAGATCAAGACCGGCTCCGCCTGCCGTTCGGAACGGATTGCCAAGTACAACCGGCTGCTGGAGATTGAACGGGAGCTGGGCAAGGCTGCACGTTTCGGTCGATAAGCGCCGCGCAAAACCAACAGTCAAATCCTCGCGCCGGGGCGGATTGATCGTTCAGCCGCAATCACTTTGTCCCGGCTACTTTGGCAACGCTGATTGTTCTTGGCTGGACGCAGCGGCCCGCCGTTCCTGACCGGACAGTTGATCCATCCTGCGCTGGCTTGGCGCTGGCCGGGCATTAGCGGATAATCCGCGCTTTCGCGGAAAGGGACGCTGTCTCCATGTGGTTCAAAAATCTGACCCTGCTTCGTCTGGTCGAGCCGTTTTCCCTGACTGCCGAGGCGCTGGCGGCGCGTCTGGAGCAACGCGCTTTTCAGCACTGTCCGAGCTTTCAGCCCAGTGCGGCTGGCTGGACCCCGCCCTTGGGGCGCAAGGCGCGGGATCAGGTTCATGCCGTGGCGGGTCGCTGGCTGATGTGCTTGCGCACCGAAGAACGGCTGTTACCGCCCATCGTGGTCAACCAGGCGCTGGCCGAGCGCATTGCCCTGATTGAGGATGAACAGTGCCGACCCGTGCGGCGGCGGGAAAGGCTGGAATTGCGCGATCAGTTGGTACAGGAATTGCTGCCTCGATCCCTGACCCGTAGCCGACTCAGCTATGCTTATCTGGATGTCGCAGGCGGCTGGCTGGTGGTGGACAGCGCCAGCTCGCGTGGGGTGGAAGAATTCACCGGAACCTTGCGCGAAACCCTCGATGCCCTGCCCATCGCTCCGCCCCGGGTCCGTCAATCGGTTTCGGCGACGATGACCGCCTGGCTGACTGAAGGCCAGGCGCCGGGGGAATTCATGCTGGGCGATAGCTGCGAACTGCGCGAAGGCAGCCAGGACGGCGGGGTGGTGCGTTGCCGGGGGCAGGACTTGACCGGCGATGAAATCCGCGCCCATCTGGCCGCAGGCAAGCGAGTCGCGCAGTTAGGATTGATTTGGCAAGACCGGCTGGCCTTTGTGCTGGACGAGGCGCTGGTGGTGCGCCGGTTGCAGTTTCTCGACGTGGTGCGCGAATCTTTGCAGGAAGACACAAGCGATTCCCCGGAAGCGCTATTCGATGCCGAATTTGCGCTAATGACCGGGGAACTGGCGCAGTTGACGCCGCGCCTGCTGGAGTTATTCGGCGGCGAGGCTTAACCCGGTAGATCGGCTATTGACAATGGGCGGCGCTTGACCTCCTCCCCGCCGTAAACGACGGGGATTCCTGACTTCACAATCAGGATTTTCTGCTTCATTGAGGATTGCCCAGAGGAGCTAAGGCTTGGTTTTCGCCGATTCGATTCCCCAGAGTGGGGAGTCTTACGCGGTTTGAACCGCAGCCAGAAACTCCCCCAGGTCTCACATCCTCTCCACAGACTTCACATCCCGCCAGCCCGGCGGTAGGTCTTGAACAGGAGACAGTGGTGATGTTACCGAAAAGAGCGGCGCTGAAACAGTCCCCACGAGGGGGACTGCCGCGCCGTCCGCTATCCCTCCCCGCCCTGAAGGACGGGGTCTCTCGCGGAGAAGCTTGATGAAAATCTGATGGTTCGCAATGGGCGCGAATAACACATAAACAAGTGTTATGCTGGTCTATGTGTTTTTCAATGAGGATATGCCCATGTCCAGCGCCACTGTCAACTTCACCGGCGCCGTTGACCGAAACCTGCTGAAGCGCGCCAAGATCATTGCCGCGAAGAGCGATACTTCGGTGAACGCCCTGTTCAACGCGCAGCTACGCTATCTGGTGGAAAACTTCGAGGCCGGCGAGGTCAGTTCCAATGACAATTACGCCACGCTGCTGGCGTTTTCGCTTGGTCATGCGGATGACCGCGCCGTCATGCGTAAATTGGGCATTGATAGCGAAGAAGATTTGTTTCTGTTAATGGCGCAGGCGCATTTGCCGATGCCGCGATTGCCGGAAGACGAGACCCGCCGCATGACGCAGGCTTTGCGCGATATGAGCAGTGAATAATGCCGCCTATTCTGGTTCCAGATGCCGGGCCACTCATCACCCTGGCGTATGCCGGCAGCCTGGATTTACTGTTGCAACCTGCTTGGCCGGTGCATATCGTCGATATGGTGCGTTTTGAAGTGACTCGCAACCACACTCCGACCAGTGAAGCCATTGCTGCTTTTATCGATGAACAGCGTCTGACAATCATCGCTACCGATATTGGGCAACGCTACCAGCAGCATTTGGCCAATACATCCACCGGCCATGATTCATCGCTGCGTAAAGCAGGATTGGGTGAATTGGCGATTCAGGAATACATGATCCGACTGGGGCTGGAAGAACCGCCGCTACCCGCGGTTTTTCTGTTTGAAGATTACAAAATTGCTCGCCGTGGCTTTCATTTGCCCGACACGGCCCAGCGCGTATCGACGCGGGCTTTTCTACTCTTTTTGGAGGAAAAAGGTCTGATCGACTCGGCGGCGAATGTCGAACGCGACGCTCTGCAAAATGGCCGGCGTTTCTCGCAAATCCGCTTTCCTTAATGGGCGCGTAGCCACAACTCCAGCAGGGTCAGAATCCACACCAATTCCCCGTAATACGCCGCATGGCCTTCACGGTGCAGTCGCCGCGCCTGATCGAGAAACGCCGGCTGCAACCAGCCGCGCTGTTTCAAGGACTCCAGCGCCTCGTCGGTCAGCGCCAGTAAACGCGCATCCGAGCGAGTCCAGACGCCGAACGGCAGTCCGAATCCGTGCTTTTTCTTGTTGATAATGACATCGGGCAGAAACCCGCGCACCGCTTCCTTGTAAAACCAGCGCAGTTGCGTTCCCCACAATTTCTGCTCGCTGGGAATCCGGCAAGAGAACTCCACCAGCGCGTCATCCAGCAGCGGATAGACAATTTCCACTCCGGCCAG
>JBDHRB010000044.1:0-9994 GCA_039807355.1 Candidatus Competibacteraceae bacterium | reverse complement strand
TGAATGCCATTTCGCTGGAATCGACTTCGTGGTAGGAGCCATCGAAAATCGTGACCTTGACATCGACCACCGGATAGCCGGCCAGCACGCCCTTCTCCATCTGCTCCTGCACGCCCTTGTCCACCGCCGGCACATATTCCCTGGGAACCACGCCGCCGACGATAGCGTTGACGAATTCGTAACCAGCCCCAGGTTCCTGCGGCTCCAAGCGCAACCAGACATGACCATATTGGCCGCGCCCGCCCGACTGACGCACGAACTTGCCTTCCTGTTCGATAGTCTTGCGGATGGTTTCGCGGTAGGCTACTCGGGGTTTGCCGACGTTGGCCTCGACTTTAAATTCGCGTTTAAGGCGGTCGACGATGATTTCCAGATGCAGCTCGCCCATCCCGGAGATGATGGTCTGACCGGATTCCTGATCAGTCTGCACCCGGAACGAGGGGTCTTCATGGGCCAGCTTGCCCAGAGCGATCCCCATTTTCTCCTGATCGGCTTTGGTCTTGGGTTCCACCGCAATGGAAATCACCGGTTCGGGAAATTCCATCCGCTCCAGGGTAATAACCTGATCGGGCTGGCAGAGCGTGTCGCCGGTCGTGACATCCTTTAAACCAACGCAAGCGGCGATGTCGCCAGCGCGGATTTCCTTGATCTCTTCACGGCTGTTGGCGTGCATCTGCACCAGACGACCAATTCGCTCGCGCCGGCTCTTGATCGGGTTATAAACCGCGTCCCCAGAATTGACCACCCCAGAGTAACAACGAATGAACGTCAGGGTGCCGACGAAAGGATCAGTGGCGATTTTGAATGCCAGCGCTGCGAAGGGCGCTTCGTCGTTGGCCGGACGCTCGCCTTCGCTTTCCGCGGCGTCGTCCAGCACGCCCTTGACCGGCGGTTTGTCAACGGGCGACGGCAAATAACGGATGGCGGCGTCGAGCATCGCCTGCACGCCCTTGTTCTTGAACGCCGAACCGCACAGCGCCGGGACAATCTCGCCCTTGAGGGTCAAGGCGCGCAATCCGGCGTAAATGTCCTCTTCGCTGAGGGCGTGGCCTTCCAGATATTTCTCCATCAATTCATCGGACGCCTCGGCGGCCACCTCGACCATCTTTTCGCGCCACGCCTCGCAATCAGCGCGCAGGTCGGCAGGAATCTCGCCATACTCGAACTTCATGCCGAGACTGTCTTCATTCCAATGAATCGCCTGCATCCGCACCAAATCAATGACGCCCTTAAAATGCTCCTCAGCGCCAATCGGCAGTTGAATGGGCACCGGACGGGCGCCCAGTCGATCCTTGATCTGTTGCACCACCCGCAGGAAGTCGGCGCCGGCGCGATCCATTTTGTTGACAAACGCCAGGCGCGGCACAGCGTATTTATTGGCCTGCCGCCAGACCGTTTCCGACTGCGGCTCGACCCCGCCCACCGCGCAGAACACCGCGCAGGCCCCGTCCAGCACCCGCAGCGAGCGTTCGACTTCAATGGTGAAGTCAACGTGGCCGGGCGTGTCGATGATATTGACGCGGTGTTCGTCGAACTGGCCGGCCATGCCACTCCAGAAACAGGTGGTAGCCGCCGAAGTGATGGTGATGCCGCGCTCCTGTTCCTGCACCATCCAGTCCATGGTGGCGGCGCCATCGTGCACCTCGCCCAGCTTGTGGGAGACGCCCGTGTAGAACAGGATGCGCTCAGACACGGTGGTCTTGCCGGCATCAATATGGGCCATGATGCCGAGGTTGCGATAGCGCTCGATGGGGGTTTTGCGAGCCACGGCTCCGTCCTCAAACTTACCAGCGATAATGAGCGAAAGCTTTGTTTGCTTCCGCCATACGATGCACGTCTTCGCGCTTTTTCACCGCCGCGCCGCGACTGTCGGCAGCATCCAACAGCTCTCCGGCCAGACGGCGAGCCATGGATTTTTCGCTGCGCTTGCGCGAGGCGTCGATGATCCAGCGCATGGCCAGCGTGTTGCGGCGAATCGAGCGCACTTCGACCGGCACTTGATAGGTAGCGCCGCCGACCCGACGGGATTTAACCTCGACCACCGGGCGAACATTGTCCAGCGCCTGTTCGAGCAGCGCCATGGGATCTTCTTTACCCTTCTCGGCGATGACATCCAATGCGCCGTAGACAATCGCCTCAGCGACGGATTTTTTGCCGCGCTCCATCACCATGTTCATGAATTTGGCCAGCATCTCGCTCCCGTACTTGGGATCAGGCAAAGGAACGCGCTTGGGAACTTCTCTTCTTCTCGGCATAACCGCCTCGGTGACTCAATAAAAATCAGGACTTGGGCCGTTTGGCGCCGTACTTGGAACGACCCTGGCGGCGCTTGGTCACGCCGGAGGTGTCCAGACTGCCGCGCACGATGTGATAGCGCACGCCTGGCAAATCCTTGACACGGCCGCCGCGGATCAGCACGACCGAGTGTTCCTGCAGGTTGTGGCCCTCGCCACCGATGTAGCTGGTCACTTCCTGTCCATTGGTCAGGCGCACCCGGGCAACCTTGCGCAGGGCGGAATTCGGCTTTTTAGGTGTCGTGGTATAGACGCGGGTGCAAACACCGCGTTTTTGCGGGCAGCTCTCGAGCGCCGGAACATTGCTCTTGGCTTTCCTTCTGACGCGCGGTTTGCTTACCAACTGATTGATTGTGGTCATCGCCCTCTCACTTCCATCACGCTTGCGAATTCGGTCAACCCGGCAGCGGGCCTGCGCTGGTTAAAATCCGGGCCTGCAAAGAGGCGGAACTATAGGCGGGCAAGTCACTGATGTCAAGACAACTCCTCGCGGAAAATCCAGGAATTTCCCGCCAGCGACGCTGCGCCGGAGGTCAGATTTTCAGGCCGTGTTTGCTTAACAGCGCGTACAGGGTAGGGCGAGCGATGCCGAGCAGATCGGCGGTGCGGGACAAATTATGTTCGGTATATTGCAACGCTTGCTCAATCGCCTGGCGTTCGGCCTGCTCGCGGGCCTGGCGCAAATTGAGCAGATTCGCCGCGATCTCTTCAGACCCCGGCTTTGACGCCGGCTCCAGTTCCAGTTCCAAGTCCTGGACGGTGATTTGCCCGGACTCGCTCATGATCACCGCCCGTTTCAGGCGATTTTCCAGCTCCCGGACATTGCCCGGCCACGGATGCGCCTCCAGCGCCTGCGCGGTTTCCGGGGCGAAATGCAGCCGGTTTTTGCCCAACGCCCGACCGAGGTTGTTCAACAAGGCGCGGGCGATCAACAGCACGTCGCCTTCCCGGTCGCGCAACGCCGGAATGCGCACGGTGATTTCACTGATCCGATAATACAAATCCTCGCGGAACTGGCCGACCGCGATCAGCGCCGCCAGGTCGCGGTGGGTGGCGCAGACCACGCGCACGTCCACGGCAATCGGCTCGCGTCCGCCCACCCGCTCAATCAGCCGCTCCTGGAGAAAGCGCAGCAGCTTGGCCTGCAACGGCTGCGGCAGATCGCCCACTTCATCAAGCATCAACGTGCCGCCGCTGGCGTATTCGATTTTGCCCCGGTTCTGTTTGACCGCCCCGGTAAACGCACCCTTTTCATGGCCGAACAGTTCGCTCTCCAGCAAGGCGTCGGGAATCGCCGCGCAGTTAATGGCGACAAATGGGCCAGCGGATCGGGGACTCAATTCGTGCAGCGCCCGCGCCAACAACTCCTTGCCGGTGCCGCTCTCGCCGAGCAGCAACACGTTGGCGGCGGTCGGCGCGATTTTTTCGATGTTGCGGCAAATCCGCAGCATCTCCGGGCTGGCGGCGATCACGCCGCGCAGCGGCGCAGTGGCCTGGCGAGCCAGCAGTTCCCGATTTTCCTGTTCCAGCGCGTAGAGATTGTAGGCGCGGTCTACGATCAGCCGCAGCACATCCGCATCGACCGGCTTCTGGTAAAAATCGTAGGCGCCGCCGGCAATCGCTTGCAGGGCATTTTTGCGCTCATCATTGCCGGTGACGACGATCACTTTGGTCTCTGGAGCCAGCGCCCGGATTTGTTTCAGCGCCTTTAGTCCCTCCGAAGCATTGGCCGGATCCGGCGGCAGCCCCAGATCCAGCAGCACAATCGGCGGCGCGTGCTGACGAACTTCCGCCAGCGCCGTTTCACGATCCTCGGCCAATAACACTTCATAACCGTCAAAACACCAGCGCAATTGACTGCGCAAACCCGAGTCATCCTCGACGATCAATAATTTTCGGCTGGATTCGCTCATGCGCTGGCCTCCAATTCAAAATCGGCGGCATTGGATTGTTCGATGCGCGGCAAGCGTAGAAAAAAGGTTGCGCCCCGCCCTGGTTGACTGAGGACGGTCAAATCGCCTCCAGCGGCGCGGGCAAATTCACGGCTCTCATAAACCCCGATGCCCATTCCGGCATTGCCTTTGGTGGTGGTGAAGGGGCGAAACAAGCGTTCGCGGATAAATCGTTCGTCCATGCCGCAACCGTCATCACGCACTGCCGCCACCGCCATCGGGCCTTCGCTGTAGATGGAAACCTCAATCCGGCCTGCGCTGGCTTCCTGGGCGTTCTGGATCAAATGCTCCAGCACCGCTGCTAATCGTTCTGGATCAGCGCGCACCCAAGCAACCGCCGTGCTATCCGTCAGCACTGGAACCGGCTGCCGCGCTGCGCGGGCTTCGACCGCACGTTGCGCTACGCTCGCCAGCGCCACCGGG
Organism: Candidatus Competibacteraceae bacterium; assembly: GCA_039807355.1. GTDB lineage: Bacteria > Pseudomonadota > Gammaproteobacteria > Competibacterales > Competibacteraceae > UBA2383. The sequence continues at coordinate 5,325 of JBDHRB010000044.1, read as the reverse complement.
CGGGTTGCGCGGGTGGACGGCTCCTTGCGCAACTGCGCCAACAACCGATTCATCCGTTCCGTCGCATTAGCCACGGTTTGGAAAGCATCCTCGACGAACTCTGGATTTTTTCCATGACGGGCGGCGTTGGCGACTACCAGCGCCAGTTGAGCGGCGATATTTTTCAGATCATGCACCACATAGGCCGACAGCCGATGAAACGCCTCGAACTGCCGAGCCTCGCCCAGCGCCTCGCTGGCCTCCAGCAGCGCCACATAGCTGGCCGCCTGACGCCCGGCGGTCTTGATTAAATCACGATCTTCCCAATTCAGTTGCTGGCGCGCACGCGGTTCGAGCAGCACCAAAAACCCTTGTAAATGCTCGCCCAGCAATAACGGCGCTACCAGCCAAGTGCGGCGCATTTCGCGCAGCCAGTCCGGGAGGATCAAATCGCCGTACAACTCCGGCTCGCGCTGATATTCCTCTAATTCGATCACCCATTGCCGCTGTCGCAGAAAGCGCGCTAACGAGGAATCCGCCGGCTCGGCGTGAACTACCGGCAGGCTGCGCTCATGCAGATTGTGGCTGGCCGCCAAGGGAAAACCATCCCGGTCCCGATGCACCCAGAGCAATCCGCCGGTGCTGTGAACGATTTCCGCGACCGCCTGGATGATCCGCTCGCCGGGCGGCTCCTGCCGGTCGCCGGCGGACAGGATGCCGGTGAATTTCAGCCATTCCTCACGATAGTCATATTTATAGTTAAAAAAATGCTTGCTCAACAGCACTTGCGCCTGAGCGCGCAACTGCCCGGAAAACAGCAGAATGGCCAGCAGCAGGCCGGCTCCGGTGAAAAAACCCACTTGCAGCGCCGCGCCCCAGCTACCGCCATAGGCGCGGATGTAATAACCGACGCCGGCCATGATCAACAGATAGATGCCAGCGCCAAAAATGGTCGCTGAATGCAGCACCACCCGCCGGGAAACGAAGACCTCCAGCGACCATTCGGGATTACGCGCCGCAGCCACTGCGATCAGCGGCGCAACCAGCACGCTGACCAGTCCACGCGCTTCCCAAAGGGTCGGATCGAGCCGTTTGAACAACAGGGCGTCGGCGTACAGAAAAAAGTCATAGGCGAATAAAATCCCCAGGCCGAGATAGAGGAACTTGGTCGCCCAGCGCCGCTGGATGCGGGTGTTGCGGAATAATTGTTCGATCAGCGTCAACCCGGCGATGGATAAACCGATATGGCCGAGAATCGCCGCATCGGGCGGCAAATCCAGCGCCAATCCCCAGCGTTCCTGCCACTCGACGCCGAGTAAAATCACCCCATAGCCGGCCAACACCGCCCAGGCGACCGGGGAGCAGCGTCCGAACCGGGTTTCCCGCATCAGCGGGGCCAGCAACTGCATGAGAAAGCTCAACCAGGCCAGGTTGCGCAACACCTCCAGGGTCTGATACAGCCCATCGGGGGCGGTGACCCCGGCGCTGGCGTAAAACGCTGCCCGCAGCGCCCACAACAATGTGATCAGCACCGCGATGACTAATAACCCGCCTTGCAGACGACCGCGCCAACTGGTCAGCAACAACAGGAATAATAGCAGCCAGCCAGCCGCCGCCGCGCCATAACCCATCACTCCCAGCGCGGTCACGGGCGTCCGATCCGGCTAACGCGCCCCCCGCCCCCACAGCACGGTGTGCGCGGTTTGCAGCAGAATGAGCAGGTCGAAAAAGAAACTGTAGTTCTTGATGTAATACAGGTCATATTCCAGTTTTTCCCGGGCGTCTTCCTCAGACGCGCCATACGGATAGCAGATTTGCGCCCAGCCGGTGATGCCGGGTTTGGTCATGTGGCGGATCGAATAAAAAGGAATCTTCTTGCACAGCTCCGCCACAAACTGGGGACGTTCCGGGCGCGGGCCGACAAAGCTCATGTCGCCGCGCAATACATTGAACAACTGCGGCAATTCATCAATGCGGCTGTCGCGCAGCACCGCGCCGACCCGGGTAATCCGCTGGTCATTGGCCTGCGCCCAGCGGGCCACGCCGTCCTGTTCCGCATCGGTGCGCATACTGCGAAACTTGATAACCTCGAACGGATGTTCATTCAGCCCCACCCGGATTTGCCGATACAAAATCGGCCCGCGAAATCCTGACTCGATCCAGATCGCCAGCGTCGCGCCCAGCATCAGCGGCCAGGTCAGCGCCAGCAACAGCAGGCTGGCGGCCATGTCAAACAGCCGCTTCAACGCTTGCTTGAGCAGCACCCGCCGAAAGCCCCTGGCGAAAATCAGGTTGCTGGGGCGCAGCGCATCCAGTTGAATCTTCCCGGTCTCCCGCTCGTAAAAATGCAGGAAGCCGCTGATTTTAAATCCTTTAATCTTGCATTCCAAAATCTGCTCGGCGGGAAAGCCCTTGCGCCGGTCGTCGGGCGCTACCACGATCTCATCAATCCGCCAGCGACTGGCAAATTCCGCCAGCGAACTGATCACATGCAGTTGCTTTGTCGGCGGCGTTTGACACTGTTCCTGTTCATGCAGTTGCAGATATCCGACCACCAGAAAACTGGTGCCGGCCTGTTGCTGCAATTCTTCAATGCGCTTGGCATTCTGACCCACGCCCAGCACTAGCACCCGCCGTTTCAGCAACTCGCGGTCGGTCGCTTCAAAAAATCCAAAGCGCAGGATCACTACGCCGATAAAAGCGATGCCAAACGCCAAGGTAAATTCGCCGCGCCCCAAAGAAAGCTCAGGCAACAGATAGTAAACCAGGGTCATGGCAAAGAACCCGATGAGAAAGCTGACCGTGACCCGCAACAGCATGTCGCCGCGCCCGCTCCAGAAATTGCGCTCGTACAAGCCCATCGCGGTCATGATCGCCAGCATGACGCCGACAAAAGCCAGTGCGCTCGGAACCACTTCACTGAGTTGCGGCATACTCCCCTGATAGCCCAAGGTCATGCGCAGCAACCGGCCAAAATAGATCGACCAGAACAAGTGAAGCATTTCAGCCGCCAGCAAGGTTAGGAAAGCGCGGGAAATATAGTGTCGAAACAGGCGGATCATCGGTTCTCAGCCAGGGGTTGGGGATGGGCCAGACCCGCAACGCCAGCCGCCAGCGTTACGGATTTGCGAAATTGCAGTACGGTGCGCACGGGTCGCGCCGCCCGGTCTTGCCGTCACCGGTCTTGACCGAGCGGTTCTTGGTCGGCTTCCTCCCCTATACTAACCGCATTCAATACTCTCATTCGCAAACGGAGCATGATCGATGTTTGACCTCGCCACCACCCGCATCGGCGTCATCGGCCTCGGCTATGTAGGCCTGCCTCTGGCGGTTGAATTCGGCAAGCACTTTCCCACCCTTGGCCTGGATATCAACACGGCCCGCATTCAGGAATTGCAGGCGGGAGCCGACAGCACCCTGGAAACTACGCCAGAGGAATTGTCGCAAGCCCATCTCCTGCGCTACACCGACCGCCCGGAGGATTTGGCGAACTGCAATGTGTATATCGTAACGGTTCCCACCCCGGTGGATGCATATAAACGCCCGGACTTTCAGCCGCTGATCGGCGCCAGCGCCACGGTGGGCCGCTTGTTAAAGCCCGGTGATGTGGCGATTTACGAATCCACCGTTTATCCCGGCGCCACCGAGGAAGTCTGCGTGCCGATTCTGGAGCGGGAATCGGGACTGCGTTTCAACAGCGATTTCTTTGCCGGCTACAGCCCGGAGCGGATCAATCCCGGCGACAAGGAACACCGACTGACCACGATTCGCAAAATCACCGCCGGCTCGACGCCCCAGGCCGCAGCATTCATCGACGCCCTGTATCGGTCGATCATTACCATCGGCACTTATTCCGCATCGAGCATCCGGGTTGCGGAAGCGGCCAAGGTCATCGAAAACACCCAGCGCGATGTCAACATCGCCCTGATTAACGAGCTGGCGCTGCTGTTCAACCGGCTGGGCATCGACACCGAAGAAGTGTTGCAGGCGGCGGGCACCAAGTGGAATTTTCTGCCGTTTCGTCCCGGCCTGGTCGGCGGCCACTGCATCGGCGTCGATCCCTACTATCTGACCCACAAGGCCCAGGAAATCGGCTATCACCCGGAAATTATCCTGGCCGGACGGCGCATCAATGACGGCATGGGCGCACATGTTGTCCAGCGGGTGGTCAAGCTGATGAATCAGCGGCGCATCCCGGTCATGGACGCCCGGGTGCTGGTCATGGGTCTGACCTTCAAGGAAAACTGCCCGGATTTGCGCAACACCCGGGTGGTGGATATTGTCCAGGAATTCCGCGACTACAACGCGCAGGTCGATGTCTACGATCCGTGGGTTGATCCTGACGAAGCCCGCCATGAATACGGCATTACCCCGGTGGCGCAACCCGCAGCGGGGCATTACGACGCGATCATTCTGGCGGTCGCCCACCGCCAGTTCCGCGAGCTGGGCACTGCCGGCATTCGGGCGCTCGGCAAATCCGGCGCGGTGCTGTTTGACGTGAAGTACCTCCTGCCCGCCGTCGAGGTCGATGGTCGTCTATGAACATTCTGGTCACCGGCAGCGCCGGTTTTATCGGCTCCACCTTGACGCTGCGCTTGCTGGAGCGCGGCGATACGGTCATCGGCTTTGATAATCTGAATGATTATTACGACGTGAACCTGAAGCGGGCGCGATTAGCCCGCTTGCAGGCGCATCCCGGCTTCACCGAGGTGTGCGCCAGTCTGGAGGATCGGGCGGCGCTGACCGAAACTTTTATGAAGCACCGCCCGCAGCGGGTGGTGAATCTGGCGGCTCAGGCCGGGGTGCGTTATTCGCTGCAAAATCCCCACGCCTATGTCGATTCCAACCTGGTCGGCTTCGTCAATCTGCTGGAAGCCTGCCGCCATGGTCAGGTCGAGCATCTGGTTTACGCCTCGACCAGTTCGGTGTACGGGGCCAACACCCGGATGCCATTCTCCGTGCATGACAACGTGGACCATCCGCTCAGTCTGTACGCCGCGACGAAAAAGGCCAATGAGTTGATGGCGCACACCTACAGTCATCTCTACGGCCTGCCCACCACTGGATTGCGCTTTTTCACCGTCTACGGCCCCTGGGGCCGCCCGGACATGGCGCTGTTCCTGTTTACCCGCGCCATTCTGGCCGGCGAGCCGATTGACGTGTTCAATTACGGTCAGCATCGCCGCGACTTCACCTATGTCGATGACATCGTTGAAGGAGTGATTCGGGTGCTGGATCAAGCCGCGACGCCCAATCCCGCCTGGTCCAGTGACGCGCCCGATCCTGCAACCAGTCTGGCGCCCTATCGGCTGTACAACATCGGCAGCCATCGGCCGGTGGAATTGT
>JBDHRB010000043.1:0-10063 GCA_039807355.1 Candidatus Competibacteraceae bacterium | reverse complement strand
AAGCAGGCGTTGTGCTACAGCGAGAGCGACCGGCGCTGGTTGAACAAGGTGCGCCCGTGGTGGGGCCATGATGCGCATTTCCATGTCCGGCTGGCCTGCCCGCCCGACTCTGACCAATGCAAGCCGCAAAAACCGCTGCCGCCCGGCGACGGTTGCGGCCCGGATGTAGCCAACTGGGTGCGCGACATCGTGCAGGCGGCGCTTTCGCCCAAGCCTTGGCGCAAACCGGAACCGCCCTCAGCAGATCGGTTGCCGGCGGCCTGCAATTTCGTCCTGGAAAATCCCACCGCGCAATGGTGAGCAAGTTGCGATGCAACGCCTCGATCCCCTCTATACGACGCTGGCCGATTTCAATCTGATCGAAGCCAGCGCCGGAACCGGCAAGACCTATACGATTACTGGGCTGTATCTGCGCCTGGTGGTCGAGGCGCGGATTCCGGTCCACCGCATTCTGGTCGTCACTTACACCAACGCCGCCACCAAGGAATTGCGCGACCGCATCCGCAGCCGGCTCACGCAAATCCGCCGCGTCTTTATCAACGGGCGCGCCGACCCGGAAGATGAACTGGCGGTGCGCCTGCTGGATTTGACGCCGGATCGGGAACACGCCATCCGCCGGTTGAATAACGCCCTGCGCGGGTTTGATGAAGCGGCCATTTTCACCATCCACGGCTTTTGCAAGCGGGTGCTGGGCGACAATGCCTTTGAAAGCGGCCTGTCGTTTGATACGGAATTGGTCGCCGATATCGGCGAACTGCTGCAAGAGATCGTCGAGGATTTCTGGCGGCGCGAGTTCTATCCCGGTTCGCCGATTGTCGTTCAATACTTCCTCGATCAGGGTGCCAGCCCGGAAACCTTGCTCCAGCAGATTGCGCCGCATCTTGGCAAACCGTATCTGCGCATCGTCACCCCGGACAGCGCCGCCGACGGCCCGGCGCTGGAGCAGGCGTTCGTCGCCGCGTTTCAACAGGCCGGTACGCTTTGGCGGCAGAATCGTGCGGCGATTGAGGAATTGTTGCTGACCTCGCCGGCGCTGAACCGGCAGAAATACAATGTGAAATCCATCCCCGGCTGGCTGGAGGCGATGGAGGCTTATCTGAGCGCCGCCCCGCCGCGCCTGGGGAAATTCGACAAGTTCACCCAGTTCACCACGACAAAGTTGTGCGCATCGGCGAAGAAGGGCCAGACCGCTCCGCAGCACGCCTTTTTCGACGCCTGCGAAACCCTGAACGCCGCCTGTGACGCGCTGGCCGACTACTGCCGCTATCAGGTTCCGGTCAAGTTGCTCGACTATTGCAACGCCGAACTGAAAGTGCGCAAGCGCCGGGAACAGGTGCAGTCCTACGACGATCTGCTGCTCGATCTGCGTGCTGCGCTGCACTCTTCGCGGCGAGGTTCGGCGCTGGCGGAAACCCTTCGGCAACGCTACGCCGCCGCGCTGATCGACGAATTCCAGGACACCGATCCGGTGCAATACGAGATTTTCCAGCGCATCTACGCCGGAACCGGCCAGCCGGTGTTTCTGGTCGGTGATCCGAAACAGGCGATTTACAGCTTTCGCGGCGCGGACATCTTCGCCTACCTGACCGCCCGCCGCGATACGCCACAGCAGCACACGCTGGATGTCAACTGGCGGTCTGACCCACGGCTGCTGACCGCGCTGAACGCGATTTTTGGCGCGGTCAAGGATCAGCCGTTTCTGTTTGACGGCATTCCGTTTCACCCGGCGATGGCTGCGCCGCACCGGCGGGCAGAGCCGTTGTCGCTTCAGGGACGCCAGGAGCCGCCGCTGCAACTCTGGCTGCTGGAGGCGGACGGTGCGGAGCCGATTAACAAGGGCGCGGCCAGCGAATGGGCCGCCCAGGCGACCGCGCTGGAAATCGCCCGCTTGTTGAATCTGGGCGCATCCGGCCAGGCGCAGATCGGCGAACGGGCCTTGGCCGGCGGCGATATTGCGGTGCTGGTGCGCAGTCATTGGCAGGGGCGGCTGATGCGCCGACAGTTGCTGCGGTTGAACGTACCGAGTGTTCAACACGCCGATGACAGCGTGTTTCTCGCCGAGGAGGCCCGGCAACTGGAATGGCTGCTGGCGGCGGTGGCGGAACCGGGTCATGAAGGACGAGTCCGCGCCGCGCTGGCTTCCGACTTGTTCGGCTTGACCGGCGAGGAATTGCATCGCTTGCAGGAAGATGAACGCGCCTGGAGCGGCTGGCTGGAGAAATTTCAGGATTATCGGCAGCTCTGGCAAGAGCAGGGCTTCATGCGCTTTTTCCGCGCCTGGCTGATTCAGGAAGACGCGCCGCAACGCTTGCTGGCTTTCCGCGATGGCGAGCGGCGCTTGACCAATTTGCTGCACCTGGCGGAATTGGCGCATTTGGCCAGCCGCGCCCATCCCGGTATGGCCGGTTTGCTGAAATGGCTCGGCGACCGCCGCCGTTTGCCCAGCAACAAGGATGAGGAACAGCAGTTGCGCCTGGAAAGCGACGAAAATCTGGTGCGCATCGTCACCGTGCATAAGAGCAAGGGACTGGAGTACGCCATTGTCTTCTGTCCGTTCTTATGGGACGGGCGGCTGCGGGCCGGGGAGAAGGGCGCAACCTTGCTGTATCACGACCCGGACGATCCGCGCAGTTCCCTGCTGGTCATGGGCGGCAGCGCCGATCATCCGGCGGCGGCGCTGGCGCAGCGTGAGGAAATGGCGGAAAACCTGCGGCTGTTTTATGTAGCGCTGACCCGCGCTAAACAACGTTGTTACCTGGTGTGGGGGCGGATCAAAGAGGCGGGCTGCGCCCCCGCCGCCTGGTTGCTGCATCACCCCACGGTCAAGGATCCGGGCAAAGACTGGGTGCAGGCGACTCAGGAGCATTTTGAACGGCTGGATCGGTCGGGATTTCGCAGCGAGGTCGAGCGGGTCTTCGCCGCCGCCGGGGATGCGGTAGCGATAACATCGCCGCCGACCGCGCCGGGCAGCCGTTATCAACCGCCGGCGACCGCCGGGCCGACATTGCAGGCGCGATCATTTGCCCGGTCCCTCAGCGAATTCTGGCGGGTGGGCAGCTTTACCGCGCTCACTTCCGGACTGGCGGCGGATGCGCCGGATTACGATATGACTTCAGCGCCGCCGGCGGAGCAAACGCCGACGGGCCTGGACCGGTTCGCCTTTCCACGGGGCATTCGCGCCGGGGCCTGCCTGCATGGGCTGTTCGAGCGGCTCGATTTCAACCGCAACGACCGGGCCTTGTTGGAGGAACAGGTGCGGCGCGCCCTGACCCGGCATGGCTTCGACGCCGAAGCGTGGACCCCCAGCCTCGCCGACTGGGTGGAGCAGGTGCTGGCGACGCCGCTCAACGCTGACGGATTACGCTTGGACAGCGTGACCGTGGAGCGGCGGATCAATGAGCTGGAGTTCTACTATCCGGTCGCCGATCTGCGCCATGAAACGTTGCGCCGGTTGCTGGCGCAGCACGGCTACGCGGCGGGTCCATTTCGGGAAATGATCGACCGGCTGGAGTTCAGCCCGTTGCGCGGTTACATGCGGGGTTATATCGACCTGGTGTTTGAGGCCGATGGACGTTTTTACCTGGTCGATTACAAATCCAACGGCTTGGGTGCGCAGCCGGCGGCCTATCAAACCGAGCGGCTGGCCGAGGTCATGGCCCGCGAAGTCTATGTGCTGCAATATTTGATTTATGTGGTGGCCCTGCATCGTTATCTGCAATTGCGCCTGGCCGATTATGACTATGAGCGGCATTTTGGCGGGGTGTTTTATCTGTTCCTGCGCGGTATGCACCCCGCATTCGGCCCAGACTGCGGCATCTTCCGCGACCGCCCGGCGCTGCCGTTGTTGACCGCGCTGGATCGGCTGATCGCCGGCGGGCGCTGACGCCCAGGCAAAGCCCGGTCACCGGGCGTCTGTGGCAAAATATCCGTCGGGTTCTGGCCGGATGAGCGATTCAGCGATTCGAGGAGAACAATCATGCGGAACGCAGCAATCGGCGTAGTCATCAGCGGAGCATTGCTCCTGCTGGCCGGATGGGTCTGGCTGGGGTTGCGCCCGCCAGAGCAGACAACTCCGGTCGCCGAGTCGCCGACGGTCTCCGGCGCTCGCTACCACCTGCGGCTGGGCCTGAACCTCAGTCGCGGCAGCGCCCTGCACGCCGCCGCCGAACGCTTCGCCGCGCTGATCGCCGAGCGCAGCCATGGCCAGGCGCAGGTCACCGTCCATCCCGATCAGGAACTGGGCTACGACGAGCAGATGGTGGAAATGGCGCGCAATGGCGAACTCGATCTGCTGCTGACGCCAACCGCCAAACTCAGCACGGTGGTCCCGGCCATGCAATACGCCGACCTGCCGTTCTATTTCTCCAGCCGCGAAGAACTCTACGCGATGCTCGACGGCGAGCCGGGCAATCGCCTGCTGGATAAATTGAGCAGCATTGGCCTGGTCGGCATCACCTTTTGGGAAAACGGCTTCAAGCACTTCACCGCTCATCATCCGTTGCGCAAGCCGGAAGATTTCGCCGACCACCGTTTCCGGGTGATGAAAAGCCGGTTGTTGATCGAACAGTTCAAGGCGCTCGACGCGGTGGCGGTGCCGATTGATTTTCATGCGACCCGCCAGGCATTGCTCGATGGCGCGGTCAGCGGGCAGGAAAACCCGCTGGTGGCTATCGTCGGGATGCGCCTGCATGAAGTGCAGAAATACCTGACCCTGAGCAGCCATGCCTGGCTGGGCTATGTCTTCTCCGCCAGCCAGTCGGTGTTCGCGGATCTGCCCGAATCGCTGCGCGAATTGATTATCAGCACCGCTCGCGAGTTGACGATGTGGGAGCGCGAGGAAACCGTGCGCCGCGAGGCGGCGTTTCTGGAGCAAATCCGTCAGGCTGGGGTCGAGATCATTGAATTGACCGAGGAAGAACGGCGGCGCTTTCAAGAGCGGCTGGCCCCGCTGGCGCGCATGTTCTCCATGACCATCGGCTACGATCTGCTGGCGAAAACCGAGGAGCTGCGTCTGCGCCAGGCGCTGCCGCAGTTGCAGCCCGCGCCCTTGCTGATTGGCCTGAACGCGGATTTGTCCGGCGGCTCGGCGCTGGCTGGCGCGTCGATTTTTCGCGGCGTAGAGCTGGCGGTAGAGCAGATTAACGCCAGTGGCGGCCTGCTGGGACGACCGCTGCGCCTGGTGGCGATGGATCATACCGGCAATCAGGTCAAGGCCCTGGAGAATCTGCATCGTTTGGCGGCATTTCCCGATCTGGTGGCGGTGGTCGGCGGTTTGAACGCGACGGCGATTCTTTACCAGCTTGAGGCCGCGCATCAGCGCCACATTCCTTATCTGGTGCCGTGGGCGGCCACATCGAAGGTGGTGGAGAACGGCTATCAGCCCAATTATGTATTTCGCCTGTCGCTGCGCGATGCGGATGTCGCGCCCTTTTTGCTGCGTCGGGCCTTGCAGGTCGCAGCGGGCCGGAATGTCGCGGTATTTCTGGAGCGCAGCGACTGGGGACGCAGCAATGAAGCGGCGCTTGCCAGCGTCATCGCCAAGGCCGGGGCCAACCGGGTCATCGTCGAGTGGGTCAATCAGGGCGAGCAGACGTTTGGTCCGCGCTTGCAGGGATTGCAGGAACAGGGCGTCGGCGCGGTGGTGATGGCCACCAATTTTGTCGAAAGCGCGCATATCGTCAACGCCATGGCCCAGCTCGATCCGCCGTTGCCGATCCTGGCGCACTGGGGCCTGACTGGCGGCGATTTCTGGGCGGCTACGGAAAAAGCCTTGCGCCGGGTCGATGTGCGTTTTGTCCAATCCGCGGTATTGCCGACCGAGAACCGGGCGCTGATCGGGTTGATTGAGCGTTATCGTCACTACTACGGTCTGGAGCCGGAACAGCCGATTTTGGCCGTGACCGGGATGGTGCACAGCTATGAATTGACCCAGCTACTGGCCCAGGCGATCCGCCAGGCCGGTTCCAGCGACCGCATCGCCATTCATGACGCGCTGGAGCGGATTCAACGCTACTCCGGCGTGCTGCGCGATTATGCGCCCCCGTTCCGCCCCGACCAGCATGACGTCATCGGCGGGTTACCTTTTCAATTGGCCCGATTCAACCTGCGCGGCCAAATCGTCTTGGCGGAGTAACCTTGAATTTGCTCCATCCGCGCCAGTTGCGCTGGCGCATTACCCTGATCTTTGCGCTATTTGTGGCGCTGTCGATGCTGATGATCGCCACCGTGACCGGTTATCGGCTGAGTGTGGCCTTGACCGAGCAGCTCGAAGGCGACCTGCAAACCCATGCGGAGAGCGACATCGCCGCGCTGCGGCAACGGATGGAATACCTGTTGGACAGCGCGGACAATCTGGCCAATAACCCGTTCATTATTAATGGCCTGCATGACAAGGAAGGCCGCCGCGACTATCTGCTGCAACTGGCGGCCAATTTCAGCGAAAACCGCGATGTAGCGGCGATTGCCCTGCTCGATTATGACGGTCAGCCGGTATTCTCCAGTCTGGACAATGCGCCGACCTATGAAAATTCTCCGGCGCTGCGCACCACCCTGTCCCGGCGCGTGCATAGCCTGTGGCTGGACCGCGCTCACAAACGCTGGGTGGTGTTCGTCCCGATCATCTATTACCAAACCACCCAGGGCGTGCTGGTGGTGGCCTACGACCTGGCGGGGATCGCCCAGCGTCTTTTCAAGGATTCGCCGGTGCTGGGGCATCGCCTGGTGGCGGGTGATATGGAAATTTTCAACCATCGCTATGCGGAAATCACCGATCCGCTGGCGGCTCAGGCCGAGCTGAATGTCCAGGGGCATCGACAGTTCGGCGATTTGGGTTTGACCCTGGAGGTGGCCGGGCCGAAGCAGCACTATCTGGCTCCGGCGGTTAACGCCCTGCGCGATATTGCCCTGCTGGGGGTGGTGCTGACCCTGTTGGCGCTGCTGGTGGCCTCGCGGATCGGTTTCAGCATCGCCCGGCCCATCCTGACCTTGTGTCGCCGGGTTGAAGCGGCGGACGGCAGCGACGAGCGGCGCTGCGCACCTCTGGGCACCGGCGATGAACTGGAACAATTGGCGCAACTGTTTGATGAACGCACCCAGGCCCTGCGGCAAATTCAGCTTCATCTGGAGGATCGGGTCGCCGAGCGCACCGCCGAACTGACTGAAGCGAAAGCCCAGGCGGAAAGCGCCAATCGCGCCAAGAGCGCCTTTCTGGCCAATATGAGCCATGAAATTCGCACGCCGATGAACGCGATTATCGGCCTCACGCACCTGTTGCGGCGCAATGTCGCCGATCCCTACCAGCAGGAGCAGCTCGACAAAGTGTCGAGCGCCGCCCGGCATTTGCTCGGCATCATCAATGACATCCTCGACATCTCGAAGATCGAAGCCGGCAAGCTGATTCTGGAGAACCACGATTTTGAACTGGCCAAAGTCTTTGCCGGGGTCATCAGCCTGATCGGCGAAAAAGCCGGGGAAAAAGACCTGGAAATAATCAGCGACATCGACCCGCAGTTGCCCGCCGTGCTGCAAGGCGATGAATTGCGTCTGCGGCAGATTTTGTTCAACTTTGCCGGCAATGCGCTGAAGTTCACTGAAAAAGGCTGGATCAGCCTCAGCGCCAAACGGATCGAGCCGCGTGATCCGCGCTGTTGGATGCGTTTCGAGATCCGCGACACCGGGATTGGCATTAGCGAGGAACAACAGGCGCGCCTGTTTCAAGCCTTTGAACAGGCTGATGGTTCGATCACCCGGCGCTATGGCGGCACCGGACTGGGTTTGGCCATCAGCCGGCGGATTATCGAACTGATGGGCGGGCGGATCGGCGTGGACAGCCAGCCGGGCGTCGGTAGTTGTTTCTGGTTTGAAGCGCCGTTCACCCCCGGCGCGGTGCAGCCCAGCGCCAGCGGCGATGCGGAGAACGTCCTGGGCCGGCTGACGCCCTATCGCGGCCAGCGGGTGTTACTGGTCGAAGACAATCGGGTTAACCAGGAAGTGGCTAGAGAGCTGTTGCAGGATGGCGGCTTGCAAGTCACGGTCGCCGACAACGGTCAAGTCGCCCTGACCATGGCCCAACGCGCCCGCTATGACCTGGTGCTGATGGATGTGCAGATGCCGGTGATGGACGGTCTGGAGGCGACCCGCCGCCTGCGCCAGCTTGACGACTATCGGCAGACGCCGATTCTGGCCATGACCGCCAGCGCCTTTGCTGAAGAGCGCCAGGAATGCATGGACGCTGGCATGTGGGATCACATCGCCAAGCCGGTAGACCCGCTGCGCCTCTACGAAACCCTGTTGCGCTGGCTGCCGACTCCGGCGGCGTCGGCCAGCTCGGTGCCGGCGTCGCAAGAGAAAGCGCCTTCCCGGCAGGAACATCCGCGCCTGCTGGAACAACTGCGCGGCGTCGCCGGGCTGGATGTCGAGGCCGGATTGCGCACCCTGCGCAATAAATTGCCCAGCTATCTGCGCCTGCTCCAGCAATTCGCTCGCTATCATCACCACGATGCCGGATTGATCCGGCAAGCCTTGCTGCGCGGGCAATGCGATGAAGCGCAGCGCATCGCCCACAGTTTGAAGGGCGTGGCCGGCAATCTGGGTCTGTTCAACCTGGGCGAAAGCGCGGCGTTGCTGGAGCAGACGCTGCGTGACGGCGGCAGCGCGGCGGAAGTGGCGGCGCAGGTGGATCGACTGGAACCGGCGTTGCGCGATAGCGTCGAGGCGCTGGCCCGTCTCCTGCCCGAAGCGGAAACCGTGGCTGCTGAGGAGGTAGACCGCGCCCAATTGCGCAAGGTGCTGGGGGAATTGGCCGCCTTGTTGGCCGAAGATGACCTGGGAGCGGCGCATCACTATCAGCGTCATGCTGCGTTGATTGCAGCGGCGCTGGGGACGCGGGTTGCCACGGCGTTGTCCTGGCAGATTGAACAATACCGGTTCGATCAGGCGCTGGAGACCCTGAAGGCGGCGACGCAGGACCCGCCATGAGCGAATGGCGCAACGATCCCTTGCCCCTGCTGCACGCCCAGGGCGCTTTGACCGATCTGGATGTGCATTTCGCCCGATTCATCGAGCGGCTGGCCGGCGGCGACGCCCCGCAACTGGCGCTGGCGGCGGCGCTGGCCAGTCACGCCACCGGTCAGGGCGACATCTGCGTCAATCTCCGGCAATGGGCGCGGCGCTGGCAGGCGCTGACCGAACGCGCCGTCGAGCCGCCCGTTTTTACGCCACCGCCGCTGGAGGAATGGCTGGATGCGCTGCACGTCAGTCCGGTGGTCGGTCGGCCCGGCGAGCGTCAGCCGTTGATTATCGACCGGCGCGGTCGGCTCTACCTGTACCGCTATTGGCAATACGAGCAACGCCTGGCCGAAGATTTGCGGCGACGGGCCAGGGAGGACTTGACCGGGGTGAATGAAGCGCGTTTGTGCGCTGACCTGGATCAACTGTTTCCCCGTCACCCGGCGTTGAACGGGCCGGATTGGCAGAAAGTCGCGGCGGCGGTGGCGGCGCTCAAGCGGGTCTGCGTGATTTCCGGCGGCCCCGGCACCGGCAAGACCAGTACGGTGCTGAAAGTGCTGGCGCTGTTGACCGGCCAGGCCGAGCGGCCCTTACGCATTGCCCTGGCCGCGCCGACCGGTAAGGCGGCGGCGCGGATGCAGGAGTCAATTCGCGCCGCCAAACCGGGCTTGGCGCTGACGGCGGAGCAGGCGGCGCAAATTCCCGAAGAGGCGTCTACCTTGCACCGGCTGCTCGGCAGTCGCCCCAATTCGGTGTATTTCCGCTATGACGCCGATCATCCCTTGCCGCTGGATGTGTTGGTGGTCGATGAAGTGTCGATGGTCGGGCTGGCGCTGCTGGCCAAGACCGTGGATGCGTTGTTGCCGACCACCCGGCTGATTTTATTGGGGGACAAGGATCAACTGGCCTCGGTGGACGCCGGGGCGGTGCTGGGCGATCTGTGCGCCGGAGCCGGACGTTTTTCCCCGGAATTTCAGGGGCGGCTGGCGGGATTGACCGGCGAGCGCCTGCCGCCGGGTAAGGCGGCGACTTCGCCATTGGTGGACGCGATTGTATT
>JBDHRB010000042.1:0-10066 GCA_039807355.1 Candidatus Competibacteraceae bacterium | reverse complement strand
TGGGCGCCGCCGAGCAGCGCCTGTTCAACCGCCTCCAGCAGGCGGTGGTCAGGAATCAGCAGCGCGTCAGTGATGGCGTACAGGCCGTGACAGGGCGGTTTGTGCATGGTTCACCTCAGGGGTCGCCGTCCAATACAGTCGATGGGGCAGCCATTGCCCGTCGCTCGCCTGATAGCCGGCTTGTAAAGAGCGCCAGGCGTAATCCTGGGCGTGGTAGACAATCGCGGGAATCGCTTCATCCAGCGGGGAATCGGCGCTCTGTCCCTGCGCGATCAAACCGGCGATGGCCGCGGCCAGGGTGCAGCCGGAGCCGTGGTAGACGTGCGGCAGACGCGGCCAGTGGTGGGTTTCAAACAAGCGGTGATTGCCATACAGCCGGTTGACGATCTCCGTGGACGATTCGCTTTCATGGCCGCCGGTGAGCAGCACATAGCGACAACCCCGCGCCAGCAGCGCCATGGCGCAGGCTTCGAGGGTGTCCGCTTCCGGGGCCAGACGCCGCGCTTCAACGCTGTTCGGGGTCAGCACGGTGGTCTGCGGCAGCAACAGGGTTTGAATGGCGGCGATCAGTTCGGCGTCGGCGAACTCAGCGCCGCCGCCCGCCGCCAGCACCGGATCGAGCACCACCGGCAGGTGCGGATGGGCATGAAGCAGGGTGTGCAGGGCCACCACATTGTCCACGCTGCCGATCACGCCGATTTTGATCGCCGCCACCGGCATATCCGCCAGCACCGCCTGGGCCTGGGCCAACAACACGTCCGCTTCGACCGGGAGCAGCGCGTGCACATTGTGCGTGTCCTGCACGGTCAGGCTGGTGATAACCGGAGCCGGGTGACAGCCCAGACTGAGCAACGCGGCGATGTCGGCGGCGATGCCAGCGCCTCCGGTAGGGTCATTGCCGGCCAGGGTCATGACCACTGGCGGGATAGTAAGGTCGCGCACAGCAGGCTCCAGGATAGCGAGTGTTCAGGACGGCGGGCATTCTAGCAAAGTCGCCGGGTTTTTCGGGCGGGGCGAACATGGGACAATACCGAACATTTTTGGCGATCTGAGGCGAGTGGAACCCGATGAAAAAGTATATGTGCTTAATCTGCGGCTGGATTTACGACGAAGAAAAGGGTTGGCCGGAAGACGGCATTGCCCCAGGCACCCGTTGGGAAGAGGTGCCAGCGACCTGGGCCTGCCCGGAATGCGGCGCTACTCGGGAAGACTTTGAAATGGTGGAAATTTAAAACGAGGCGCAGCGGCGGATGAACGCAAATTTTAGCCGTGTGCAGATCAGGATCGACGATATTACCCGGCTGACGGTCGATGCTGTGGTCAACGCCGCCAACCGTTCGCTGCTGGGCGGCGGCGGTGTCGATGGAGCGATTCATCGCGCCGCCGGGCCGGAGTTGTTGGCGGAATGTCGCACGCTGGGCGGTTGCGAGACCGGTCAGGCCAAACTGACGCGAGGTTATCAGTTGCCAGCCCGCTGGGTGATTCTTACGGTCGGGCCGGTTTGGCAGGGCGGCGCTCAGGGCGAGCCGGAGTTATTAGCCGCCTGTTATCGCAACAGTCTGCGTCTGGCTGCGGAGCAGGGCGCACGCACCGTCGCCTTTCCGGCGATCAGTTGCGGCGTCTACGGTTATCCGCTGGATCAGGCGGCGCGAATCGCCGTGCGCGAAGTGCGCCGCTTCCTGGCCGACGATGAGCGGGTTGAAACGGTTTATCTGGTGTGTTTTGACCAGGAAGTGCGCGAGGCTTATCAGCGGGCGCTGGAATCTTGCTGAACAGCCGACGCTGCCCGGCTTACAGGCGGAGCAAGGCCGGACGCTCGGAACGCTGGGCGGGCAACGGTTCGGCATACCGCAACGTGCGCGCCTGGGTTTCCTGAGCTTGCTGACTTTGCCGCAGCGCGTCGGCCAGCAGCGCCAGAAACAAGGCTTCGGCGCAGACCGCATCGTCGGCAAAGTTGCGCGTTGCGGCGCTCGGCGCAGGGCGCAGCGCCGGGGTTACCGGCTGGAGCAGCGCAGTCAGCAGTCCCCCGCAGACCACGAGCAGCGACACCGGCAGCAGATACAGGCAAAGCTGTTGGAAACGACGAATCGCGTTGCGCATGGCGCTCCCTCGGCGAAGCGGGTGAAGGGGTCGAGGATGGTGGGGATGTTCAGGCGGAGGCTCGGCCAACCGAGGAAAAACCTCCAGCGGCAAATTTTACCGGGTACAACCGGCGCAATTGATAATAACCAAGCATAACACAAGGAATTTGCAGCGCAAGTGAGGCGCTGGCGGCCTCAACAAAGCCCCGCTCACCCGGAGCGGGGCTTGACGTACAGGCCGGTTCAACTTTCCTGCTGTTTCTTGTACGCGCTGTGCAGTTTTTGCTGAATGTCGATGGGCACCGGGTCGTAATGGCTCAACTCGACGCTGTAAGAACCGAGACCGCCGGTCATGGATTTGAGTTGCGACTCGTAACCGTCCAGCTCCGCCAGCGGGGCCTGGGCCTTGATGATGCTGATGCCGCGTGGCCCGGCGTCGGTGCCGGCGATGCGCCCGCGCCGACTGGACAGATCGCCCGTAATCGCGCCCACGCAGTCGCCCGGCGCCCGCACTTCCAGATTGACAATCGGTTCCAGAATAATCGGCTTGGCCTTGCTGACCGCATCGAGAAACGCTTCGCGCCCGGCAGTGACGAAGGCGATTTCCTTGGAATCGACCGGGTGGTATTTGCCATCGTAGGCAATGGCGCGAACGTCTTGCATCGGATAGCCGGCAATCGCCCCTTCCTGCAACGCCTCGCGGACGCCCTTTTCCACCGCCGGCAGGAACGAAGTCGGAATGGTGCCGCCCACCACCGCGCTGACAAATTCAAAGCCGGCGTCACGCGGCAGCGGTTCGATGCGCATGAACACTTCGCCGAACTGACCTGCGCCGCCGGTCTGTTTCTTGTGACGATGGTGGCCTTCCGCGTTCTGACTGACGGTTTCCTTGTAGGCGATCTTCGGCGGCTGGGTTTCGACATGCAGGTTATAGCGCTGCTGCATCTTTTCCAGGGTGATGCGCAGATGCAGGTCGCTCAGGCCGCGCAGCACGGTTTGCTTGGTGTGTGCATTGTGTTCCAGCGACAGACAGGGGTCTTCTTCCAGCAGCTTATTCACGGTGTCGGAGAGTTTTTGCTCATCGCCCCGGGCCGCAGCGCGGATGGCCAGCCCGAACAACGGCGTCGGGAAGTGCAAAGGCCGTGAGTAAAGTTGATCCTCGTCATGAGAGTCGTGCAGCACCACATCACGATGGATGTCGTCGATCTTGGCCACGGCGCAAATATCGCCGGGAATGCCAGCCGCCACTTCAGGATGTTCCTTGCCGTGCATCTGGAACAGGTGGCTGACTTTAAACGGCTTGCGCCCGTCGCCGATGAACAGTTGGCTGTCCTTGGTGATCGTGCCCTGATGAATGCGGAAGATGCCCAGTTTGCCGATGAACGGGTCGATCAGCACCTTGAAGACATGGGCGATGACATGCTGGTTCGGATCAGGAATAGCCGACAGCTCGACGCTTTGATCGCCGACGCCTTTCAGGAACGGTTCCGGGTTGCCTTCCAGCGGATTGGGCAGCAGCTTGACAAAGACATCCAGCAGTTCCTTGATTCCGGCTCCGCTGCGGGCCGAGACAAAGCAGATCGGGATTAAATGACCTTCGCGCAGCGCTTTCTCAAACGGCCCGTGCAATTGCTCCGGCTGCAAATCCTCGCCCTGCTCCAGATACAGCGCCATCAGGTCTTCGTCCATTTCGACCACCTGGTCGATCAGCGCCGAGTGCGCGTCGGCGACGCTGGAGAAATCGCTGGCCCCGGCGGGATTGAAGAAGCAATCCACCACGCCGGCCCCGCTGGGCAGATTGATCGGCAGGCATTCCCGGCCAAAGGTTTCCTGAATTTGTTCGACCAGCGCGGGCAGGTCGAGATTTTCCGTGTCGATCTTGTTGACGATGATCATTCGGCATTGCCGGCGTTCGGCGGCGCGCTCCATCATCCGTTGGGTGACCGCTTCGATGCCGTTTTGGGCGTTGATCACCACCGCCACGGTTTCCACCGCCGGCAGCACCGCGAGCGCCTGCCCCATGAAATCCGGGAAGCCGGGGGTGTCGATCAGATTAATATGCGCGTCGTTGTGGTCGAAATGCACCAGCGCCGCGTCCAGCGAGTGTTGATGGGCTTTTTCCTGCGGATCGAAGTCGCAAACCGTGTTGCCTTTTTCCACAGCGCCGGGCGCGGCCAACTTGCCGGCGTGAAACAGGATGGATTCCGCCAGGGTGGTTTTGCCTGCGGCGCCGTGTCCTACCAGAGCGATGTTGCGGATTGATTCGGTCGTGTAGCTGACCATGATGGCCTCCTTTCAGCTCGATGCAGTCAATGAATTTTTTTAATGGGTGCGTCTATAAAAAGAACTCCGAAGTCTACAGGAACGCTCCCGGTTTCTCAGCGCAGTCCATCATTATTTTTCCAAGGTTCGGCGCAGGGCGGGCGCGGAGCTTGCGCAAGATTGGAGTCGTCACCTTGGCGGTGGCGTTCGGGATGAAACCTGCTTAACATCATTTACCGGAATTGCAGCGGAGAGGAGCTTAATGAGGCGGTT
This sequence comes from Candidatus Competibacteraceae bacterium, assembly GCA_039807355.1. Taxonomy (GTDB): domain Bacteria; phylum Pseudomonadota; class Gammaproteobacteria; order Competibacterales; family Competibacteraceae; genus UBA2383. The sequence continues at coordinate 5,450 of JBDHRB010000042.1, read as the reverse complement.
TGGACGTTTTGGCGGGTGGTTGTTGGGCGTGTGCAGCGTCAGCGCGTGGGCGGCCAGTCCTGATCCGCAGTGGCTGAAGTTGATCAAGGAAACGCCAGCGACGCAGGCGGAGTGGGCGACGCGCTATGAGCATGGCGAGGGCATCGCCCAGAATTATCAGCGGGCGCTGCAACTGTATTGCGCCGCCGCCCGGCGCGGTCATGTTCCAGCGCAGTATCAACTGGGCTGGATGTACGCCAATGCACGCGGCGTAGCGCGTAATGACGCTCAGGCCGCCGCCTGGTTCCGCTTGGCCGCGGCCAAGGGCGATACGCTGGCGCAACGGATGCTGGCGATGGTGGAAGACCCGGCCAAGGTGGAAAAAGCCCACTGCGCGGAGCCGGTTGATCCGACGCCGAAGCCGCCTGCGCCTGCGGTGATGGTGCGGACGCGACCGGCTTCGCCGCAGCAGGCGCAAGTAGCGGCGCTGGTCAACCGTTTGGCCCCCGGTTATGGATTGCAACCGGCGCTGGTCATGGCGGTGATTGGCGCTGAATCAGCGTTCAACCCGCAGGCCCGTTCGCCGAAGAATGCCCAGGGTCTGATGCAACTGATTCCTGAAACCGCCGAGCGCTTCGGGGTGCGCGATCCGTTCGATCCGGTGCAGAACCTGCACGGCGGCATGGCCTATTTGCGCTGGTTGCTCACCTATTTTCGCGGCGATGTGCGCCTGACTCTGGCCGGTTATAACGCTGGCGAGGGCGCGGTGGTTCGGCATGGCGGCGTGCCGCCCTACGCGGAAACCCAAGCCTATGTTGATAAAATCATCAGGAATTATGGGCAAATGACTCACCCGCTGACGCCGGGCGCGGCCCAATAGAGATCGAAACGGGTCTTGGGCGTGATGATTTGCCCATGAGGCGTTGGGCCAGCCAGAGTGGGGGCCAGGCGCGGACGCTTTACCACCACCCGCCGCCGAGCGCAGGCCAGCGCCGCCGCCAACAATTCCGCAGTGTCCTGATCATCGCCGACCAGTTGCCGCAACAGGCGCATTTCCTTGCCGGCCAGCGCGGTTTTTCGCCGGTGCGGGTACATTGGATCGAGATACACCGTATCGGGGCGCTGATCTTCCTCCAGACCGCGCAGATAATCCCGGCCCTCCGCCTGACGCACGCTCAGGCGTTGCCGAATCCACGAGCCGATCTGCGCATCCAGAGCTGCCCGTTGCAGCCCGTCGCGCAACAAGGCGGCGATGATCGGCGAGCGTTCGACCATCCGCACCGTGCATCCCAGACTGGCCAGGACAAAAGCGTCCTGACCCAAGCCGGCGGTGGCGTCTACCACATTCGGCGCTGCGCCGCTTTTGCAACCGACGGCCCGGGCCAGCGCCTGATGACGCCCGCCGCCGAACTGACGCCGGTGTGCCGCCGCCCCGGCAGTAAAAGGTGCGTCGGCGAGACCGTCAGTTCAGCAAGCTGAGGCAGCGCCAGCTCGACGGCCAGCGCCGCTGCCGCCGTTGCATCATCGGGCGATACTGAAGTGACCGCCAGGATGGGTGCGCCGGCCTGTGACGCGGGATTCACGCCGCTTTGGGGAAACGCTCTTGCAACGCGGTGCGGTTCAAGGTTTCCAGTTCCGCTTTGAAGCGGGCGTGCATATCCGACAAGGCGCGGGCATCGTTAAACACTTTGTGCTGCACGGTCTGCGCGATTTGGGTTTGGCGGTTGCAAAAGTCCTGAAAACTTTGCCAATCGGTGATTTCAGCGGCGGCACGCAACTGATTCAAGCCGATGTTCAGATAGGATTTGAGCGCGTTCATTTGAAAAACCAGGATTTTTTCCATGTTTTCGGCGAACAGGCGATTGGCCTTGATCAGAGGATCGGGCAGGGCCTGCGGGTTTTTCAGGGTTTCGCTGAACAGATCAATGACCATGGTGCATTCCTCTTGTTAAAGGCAGGGTGGTTTTGCTGCAATGCAATATAACGGGATTAATGTTGCAACGCAACATCACTGGATGATTTTGCGCTGAAAAATTCACCATGCGAAATAATCAAGCTGGGCTATGCTGAATCAGCATAGGCGCTGCGGCGTTGACAAACGGCGTCGGTGCTGAGGACTAAGCGGAGTACGACTTTGATTAATAACATCTTTCATGAGCAGATGTTGCGATGGGGCGACCCAGCGCGGTCGCTGGCCCATGATCTGGGTCCAGCAGGGCGCGTCCCCCGGTTGGCGCTGGCAGCCAACCTACAGGGTGACGATTTGAACGGGCTGTTTGTGTTATCGCGGTTGACCGCCTTTTTACGCAACGTCGCGGCGGGACGGCGGCGCGGTTTGCAACTGCGCGAACGGGTGGTGATCGTTCCGGGGATCGAAGAAGCCCATGCTGGCGCTGGACGCTGCAATACCCGCTGGGCGCGGGGGCGTCGTCCCGGGTCAGGCCGGATGATGGAGTGGGCGATGGCGATGACCCGGATGGCCTACTATCGGGTCGAGGTGCGCGCCGCCGGTTGCGAGCTTGAAGAATTGCCGCAGGTCTGGCTGTCCGCGCCGAGCGATGATGAACGAGCCAGCGCCTGTTTGTTTGGATTGCCGGCGGTGGTTGAGCAGGCCGCAGATGAGAATCCCAGTGCGCTGGCGCAGGGCTGGCGCGGGGAGAGCGGGGAAAGCGGGGAAAATTTTGTCATCTGCGCCGGTCAGGCGGGCGCTCTGCAAACCCGACATTGTGAAACCTTGTTCCGGGCGCTGGCCGCGTTTCTCGACCGCACCGGCGTGATCGGCGGGTTGCGCCTGGTCGAGGATGAGGAGGACGTGCATTATTTCGACCGGCGTCAAGCCTGCGATGTGTGCGCTAAACCATCCGGGATGTTTCATTCAACTTTGGAAGTGGGGCGCTGGGTGGCGGCTGGCGAAGAATTGGGGTGGATTTACGACAGCTTTACCGGTCAGCCCCGGTCGCCGGTGCTTGCGCCGGTTGCCGGTTTACTGGCCGGGCTGCGCCGGCAACCGCTGTTGTGCGAAGGCAATCTGGTGGCGCGAATTTTGGTTTCGACCAGCGTCAGTTGAGGCAAGCGCGGAATGAATCTTGAAGCGGCGAAAGACCCGGAAGAACGTGCCCGGCGGCGTTTGCTGGAGCGGGTGGCGGCAGAACTGCGCGAGACTAGGCAGACCACCGGGGTTGATGTGTTGAGCGACCGGGTATTACAGGCGTTGCACAGCGTGCCCCGACATCGTTTTGTGCCGTCCGAGCAGCGCGATTGCGCTTATGCGGACATTCCGCTGCCGATTGGCCGGGGCCAAACCATTTCCCAGCCGTTTATCGTGGCGCTGATGACCGAACTGCTGACGCCGGGTGCGGAAGATACGGTGCTGGAGATTGGCACTGGATCGGGCTACCAGACGGCGGTGCTGGCCGGTCTGGCCCGCCAAATCTATTCGCTGGAGCGGATTCCAGAACTGGCGAATGCCGCAACGCGCCGCTTGCAGGAACTGGGGTTGCTCAATATCAGCGTGCGCGTCGGCGATGGTTGCTTGGGCTGGGAAGAACACGCGCCGTTTGACCGGATCATCGTCACCGCAGCGGCTGGGGAAATTCCGCCGGCCTTGCTGCGGCAGTTAAAGCCGGGCGGGCGGCTGGTGATTCCGCTGGGCTTGCCGCAGCGCACCCAGGATTTGCAGGTGATCGAGAAGGATGAGAAGGGCCAGGTCCATGCCCGGAGCGTATTGCCCGTTGTGTTTGTGCCGTTGATCGGCAGTTTTTAGCCGGTGGGCAGGGAAATCCCGGTCAGTTTCTTGAACAGGGTCACGGCGTAGGAATCGGTCATGCCGGAGACGAAATCGGTGACCGCCAGCAACCGGCGGTAAGGATCGGCGAGCGGCTGGCGGCCCGGCCCGGCGAGCGGTTCTGGAATCAGGTGAATCAGCATCCGGCTTTTCGGCGAGGCCTGAGCGCCGTGAACCGCGAGATCGTTGACCGTAGCGACAAACCGTTCCAGCAGTCCGCCCAGCACTTCAAAACCCGCCGCCTCCACTTCCACCACCGGGCGGGCGATGTAAATCTGCGTTTCCCCGCATTCCTTCAAGGCGCGCATATCCGCCGCCGCCGGGATGCTGTCCAGCAGTTCCTCTTGAAATTCCCCGGCCAGAATCGCGTCCTCGTGTTCCATAAAACATTGATGGGCCTGGTCAATGATTGCGCCAATCGCTTTGGCGCGCAGATATTCGATTTTTTCCCTGGGCCGGGTGATGCGCGCCATTTTCCGTTCGGCGCGTTCGGCTTCGCCGGTTAGCGGCAGCAACAGATCGCGGACGCGCTCGAAGGGCAGTTGCTGCAACCGGAACGCATCTTCCACGTCGATGATTCGATAGCAAATGTCGTCGGCGGCTTCGACCAGATACGCCAGCGGGTGGCGGGTCCACGCGCCGCTGGCGACCGGCGTCAATCCAAGATGTTGCGCCGTTTCCGCGAACAGGTTGGCGTCGTCCTGATAAAAACCGAATTTTTTAAAAGCGATGCCGGGCGGCGGATCGGCGGGCAGCCAGGCAGCGCGAGGATATTTGGTAAACGCGCCGAGCGTTGCGCAGGTCAGTTGCATCCCGCCGGGATTATCGGGGCTTTGCAGGCGGGTGATGATGCGGAAGCCCTGGGCGTTGCCCTCGAAATTCAGAAAATCCTGGCGTTGCGCTGCGCTTAACGGTTGCAAAGCCTGCTGACCCGCCGGGGAATGGAACCAGAGGCGGATGGCGTCTTCGCCAGCGTGACCAAACGGCGGATTGCCGATGTCGTGGGCCAGGCAGGCGGCGGCGACTACAGCGCCAAAATCTTGAGGATAAACCGCCTTGAGGCCATGCCGTTTAATCACGCCGTCGCCGACCATCGCGCCGAGCGAGCGCCCGACGCTGGACACTTCCAGGCTATGGGTCAAGCGGGTGCGCACATAATCGCTGCGCGACAAGGGAAAGACCTGGGTCTTGTCCTGAAGCCGGCGAAAGGCGGAAGAGAAGACGATGCGGTCGAAGTCGCGCTGAAAATCGGTGCGCGCTTCATTGTCCGGGTGCGGATGCGGCAGGCCCGGACGGGCGCGGGACAGCAAAGCGTTCCAGTTCATGTTCCGGGCGTTCCACCGATTTTAGCCGCGAAGGTTTTGACCTCCTGGGAATAGGCGGGATTGCTCAATACCAGCTTTTTAAGGTCGTCGCGCTTGGACATTCCCAGCCGGTCATAGATGACCAGATAGGCTTTGATGCGGAAGTCGTCATTGCCGACGCTGTAATCGCGGAGAATAGCCAGTGCGTCCTGGTTGTAATTGGTTTCCCTCAGTAGTTGGCGGACGGCGGCTTGGGCCAAGTCTTCCGAGGCATACGCGGCGAGCAGGGTCTGGAAATCGGCGGGGGACGGTTGTTTCGTGGCCAGTGACCGCACGTAATCCGGCAGGTTGCTGCTCAATGAGGACAGTTCACAACCGTTCAG
>JBDHRB010000041.1:0-10095 GCA_039807355.1 Candidatus Competibacteraceae bacterium | reverse complement strand
GCGCGGTGATCGTCGAGCCGGTGCAGGGCGAGGGCGGAGTGACCCCGGCGACCCCGGAATTTCTTCAAGGGCTGCGCGAACTGTGCGACCGCCATCACGCCTTGCTGATCTTCGACGAAGTGCAATGCGGCAACGGGCGCAGCGGCCAGCTTTACGCCTACATGGGTTATGGCGTCACCCCGGACATCCTCACCACCGCCAAAGGATTGGGCGGCGGCTTCCCGATCAGCGCCATGCTGACCACGGCGGCGCTTGCGCAAAGCCTCAATGTCGGCAGCCACGGCACCACCTATGGCGGCAATCCGCTGGGTTGCGCGGTGGCTGGCGCGGCGCTGGATTTAATCAGCGATCCCGAAACCCTGGCCGGGGTGCGCCGCAAGCATGAACTGTTCATGGCCGGGCTACGCCGGATCAATCAACGTTTTGGGCTGTTCAGTGAACTGCGCGGCATGGGTTTGTTGCTCGGCGCTGAGTTGACCGACGCCTGGCGGGGACGCAGCCGCGAGTTCATCAAGGCGGCGCTGGAACAGGGTTTGCTGATTCTGGTGGCCGGGCCGGACGTGATCCGCCTGGCACCGTCGCTGGTTATTCCCGATGAGCTTATTGAGGACGGCTTGCAGCGTTTCGAGCGGGCAATTTCCAGCCTGCTGGCTTGAAAATACCGCCCTCATCCCCGACCCCTCGTCCGCTGGCGGGCGGGGGCGTTTTGTCAGGAGCGTGAACCATGCAGCGCGATAAAGCCGAACCGGTGCAAGTCGAATGTCCGAAGTGTCGCCACACCGCCATTATTTACATTCCCATTGAACAGATGCCGCGCTGCCCGAACTGCGGCGCGGAGATGGTCATTAAGGAACTGCTCGATGAGGGCAAATCGACCTGAAGCAGTTTCAGTCGGCTATTCTTGGCAAACTTGAAACTGTACTATCATCAAAACGTCATTTTGCCCCCGGCGGCGCGCCGGGCGGTGAAATCCATCTGCCTACTGCTGCGATAACCCCTTGAGGAGAATGACCGCATGAAAACCCGTCTGGTTGCGCTCGCCGCCCTCGCTGCGTTCAGTCTGAACCTGTCGCCCGCCTGGGCCGGCAAGCTGGAGCAAATCCAAAAAGACGGCCTGCGCGTCTGTCTGGAGCCGGCGTACATGCCGTTTGAGTTGACCAACAAACGCGGCGAAATTGTCGGCTTCGATCCCGATCTGGCGGCGCTGATGGCCAAGGACTTGGGCGCACCGAAGCTGGAGCTGGTCAGCACTGCTTGGGACGGCATCATTCCGGCGCTGATTACCAACAAATGCGACATCATCATGAGCGGCATGACCATCACCGATGAGCGCAAGCAGAAGGTCGATTTCTCCGAGCCGTACATGCTGGTCGGCCAGACCATCCTGCTGCGCAAGGACTTGGCCGACAAGGTGAAATCCTACAAGGACCTGAACAACAAGAAATACAAGATTGCCTCGAAGCTGGGCACCACCGGCGAAATCGCCGCGAAAAAACATATCCCCAAAGCGCAATATTTCTCTTACGAAACCGAAGCGGAAGGCGTGATGGAAGTGGTCAACGGCAAAGTGGACGCCTTCATCTACGACGCACCCTACAATCTGGTCGCCAACGTCCAGCGCGGCGAAGGCAAACTGGTGTTCTTGGACGAACCGTTTACCGACGAGCCGATTGGCTGGGCCATCGCCCAGGGCGATCCCGAATTCCTCAAGACCATCAACGCCTTTCTGGTCAAGATCAAGCAGGACGGTTCGCACGCCAAGCTGCACGACAAATGGTTCAAGAACACCGACTGGTTGAAAGACGTGCAGTAAACCCGTGGCGCTTAAACGGCAAGCGGTCCAGTGGCCCTGGCATGGGCTGCTGGTCGTTATCCTGCTGGGGCTGGCGATAGGGTTATGGGTCGCCACCAAACAGGTCAATTACCAATGGCGCTGGGAGCGGGTGCCGCAGTATTTCGCCTATCAGGAGGAAGAACCGCAAACTGCGCCGGTTGCCGGAATCGTCACTCGAATCAGCCCGGCTGGTGATACCAGTGAGGTGACGATTCAGCCGCAGCCGGACGGAGCGCCGGTTACGCTCACGGTCGAAACCGCCACCCTCAAAGTCGCGGTCGGCGCGCCGGTCAGCGCCGAGGATGAAATCGGCGCGACCCGGCATTGGCGGATCGGCCCGCTGACCCTGGGTTTGTGGGTCACCATCTGGATTTCCTTCGTTTCCGGCTTCTTTGGCCTGATCATCGGCCTGATTACCGGCCTGTGCCGCATTGCGAAAAACCCTACGCTGCGCGGCCTGGCGGTGTTGTACATCGAGCTGATTCGCGGCACGCCGCTGCTGGTGCAAATCTTCATTTTCTATTTCTTCATCGGCACCGTGCTGCACCTGGATCGGATTGTCGCCGGAATCGGTGCGCTATCGCTGTTTGTCGGCGCCTACACTGCCGAAATCATCCGCGCCGGGATTCAATCCATTCCCAAAGGGCAAACCGAAGCGGCGCGTTCTCTGGGGATGAGCGCCGCCGAAACCATGATCCATATTGTCCTGCCGCAGGCGTTCAAGCGGGTCTTGCCGCCGCTGGCCGGGCAATTCATCAGCCTGATCAAGGACTCGTCGCTGGTGTCGGTGATCGCCATTACCGATCTGACCAAGAGCGGCCGCGAGATCATCACTTCCAGTTTCGCCACCTTTGAAATCTGGTTTACCGTCGCCCTGTTGTATCTGGCGGTCACTTCAGTGCTGTCGCAATTACTTTTCTGGCTGGAGCGGAGGTTTGCCCGCAGTGATTGAAGTCAACCGATTGATCAAGGTATTCGAGGGGCGCGGCCAGATCGTGCGGGCGGTGGACGATGTGTCCACCCAGGTGGCTAAAGGCGAGGTGGTGGTGATTATCGGCCCTTCCGGCTCCGGCAAGTCTACCTTTCTGCGTTGCCTGAACGGGCTGGAAGAGTTTGACGACGGCCAGGTGATCATCGACGGCATCGACATCGCCGGCAGCAAGACCAACCTCAATGCGGTGCGCCGCGAGGTGGGGATGGTGTTTCAGCACTTCAACCTGTTCCCGCATAAAACCGTGCTGGAGAACGTGACGCTGGCGCAGCGGGTGGTGCGCAAGCGCAAGGCGGCGGAGGCAAATGAGAAGGCCATGGCGCTGTTGACCAAGGTCGGCATCGCCGAAAAGGCTCAGGAATACCCGTCCCGGCTGTCCGGCGGTCAACAACAGCGGGTGGCGATTGCCCGCGCCTTGGCCATGGACCCGAAAGTGATGTTGTTTGACGAGCCGACCAGCGCGTTGGACCCGGAAATGGTCGGCGAGGTGCTGGACGTGATGAAGCAACTGGCGCGGGAAGGGATGACCATGGCGGTGGTCACCCATGAGATGGGGTTCGCCCGCGAGGTGGCGCACCGGGTGTTGTTCATGGACGCGGGCAAGGTGCTGGAAGATGCGCCGCCGGCCCGTTTTTTCACCGCGCCGACAGAACCGAGAGCGCAGGCGTTTTTGAAGCAGGTGCTATAGCGCTCCTCGACGAGTTGTGGTTTCCATCCAATGATGAAATCCCCCCTGACCTCCCTTTTTCAAAGGGGGGAGCTGCGTTAGCAGCGGGGGGATTTTGTTCATTTCCACAACTCAGATCGGATTGCTCTATAGACGCGCTGCCTGACCGATCAATCCACGTATTTGCACTCATAACGGATCACGTCCGGGTTTTGCTCGAACGCGGCCTGCCCCAGACAGATGATTCCCTGTTCGTGCAAGGTAAATTCCTCGCGCCGCACGAACAGGCGAGCGCCGTTTTCCAGGAGCAGGTAGGTGCCGTTGGTGCTGTTGTCCTTGAGAATGAACTTGCCCTGGCGGAATTCGATAGCGGCGTGACTGCGGGAAACCAGCTCGCGCTCGACCACCAAATCATTTTTCGGGCCGCGACCGATGGTAAAGGCTTGGGTGGACGGCGGCAGTGACAAGCGGCGCTCGCGGTATTCCAGATTGAGCCGGGCGTAAAGCTGATTGCGCAGAATTTTCTGCGTCTCACCATCGGACATCTGGGTCAGGCTGCCCGATTCGTACCAGATCACTTCAGCGATTTCCATTTCATTCTGCTTGCCGCGCACCCAGGTGCGACCCAAACCGCGAATGGTTTGCCGGGTATCCGCGGACAAACGGCTGGCGGTCTCGCGGGTGGTGATGATCTGATCGGCTTTGGCGAGCGCGACCATGCGCGCCGCTACGTTCACTGCATCGCCGAACACGTCATTTTTTTCGACCAGCACCGGCCCATGGTGCAGGCCGATGCGGATGGCGATGCTCAGTTCCGACAGCGCCGGATCATCTTTGATATCCTGCTGCATTTCGCAGGCGGCGTTGACGCCCTGTTCCGCATCGGGAAAGCGGCTCATGATTTCATCGCCGATGGTTTTGATCACCGTCCCCTGATGGGCGTTGGTGCGGGCAGCCAGCAAATCCAGCACTTGGGTTTCGATCTGTCGGGCGCGCAGATCGCCGTAGCGTTCAAACAGGCTGGTGCTGCCGCAAATGTCGGCGAACAGCAGCGTGGCCTGATCCTGCTGATGCGCCGGCGACGGGCTGCTCAACGCTGAGACGAGTTCGCTGAGTTTCTGTTTCATTTCTTGATTTCCCCACCGGCGCGAGCGTTGTGACAGTTAATCATAACCGCGCATGGACAGATCAGCGATAAGCCGGCGAATATTTTCGCGGGCGGCGCGTTCATAGCGTTGCTGGAAGCGGTCGGTAAAAAAGAAGGAAGGGCGATTGTGCAGCCGGCGCAGGAAGCGCAAATGCCCGGAATAATAGTCGTGATCTTCCAGGTGGGGAAATTCGGCGCGAATGCGCAGACCATCGCGCATGAAGGCATCCCAGGGCAGCCCAAAGCTGGATAGATCAATGTCCATGATGAACTGCTCATCACGCTGGCGCGGCGCTTCGCTGTGGGTGGTGGCCATGATCAAATCGTCGATGCGTTGCTGAAAGAGCGGATCGGCGGGGTTTTGCGAGTACTCCCGAAATAAATCGGCGCTGCGGCGCTCATTGTCCTTTGCGCCGGAAACATAAATCGCGTCATGGAACCAGAGCGCCAGTTCCACCGCGTCAGGATCATCCATGAAGGTTGAAGTGTGGTCGAATTCGTGCAGACAGTGGCGGATATGGCCCAGGGTATGGTAATGGCGATGCGGTTCTGCGTAGAGGAGGAGTAGTTGATTCAGTACCGCGATGCCTTCCTGTGGGCTGCGCTCCAGACGGCGCGCCCATAAGGCGGGGAAGCGCACTGTCAGCGCATCCGGCGGCTCCAATGACCCGGTGCAAAGATTGGACAAGGCTAATCGTTCAAACATGACGCACCTCCCAGGCCGGTTTGGCAAGAGTTGTCCTCGCCAAGCCGGCGAAGAGCCTCAATGTTGCGCCAGATAATCCTGGATCAAGCGCCAGGCCATGCTCATCGGACTGGGCAAGCCCGGCATGGTTTCCGGGGTAAACCAGCGGGCATCGAGAATTTCCTGCCCATCGGCCTGTAATTCGCCCCCGGCGTAATCGGCGGTGAAGGCGATCATCAGCGAATGGGGAAACGGCCAGGACTGGCTGGCGAAATAGCGCAGATTTTGCACCTGAATGCCGACTTCTTCAGCGATTTCCCGGTGGATCGCCTGCTCCAGGGTTTCCCCGGCCTCAACGAAGCCCGCCAGCACACTATACACGCCGGGCGCGAAATGCGGCGCTCGCGCCAGCAGAATTTGCCCGGCGTGAACCACCCGCACCATCACCACCGGCGACAGACGCGGGTAGGCGATCAGTTCGCAGCCTGGACAGCGCCGTCCGCGTTCATCGGCGCGGCGCTGGGTTGGCGTTCCGCATTGTCCGCAAAACTGATGATTGCGGTCCCATTCGATGAGTTGCAACGCCTGCCCGGCGACGCCGAGCAGCGCCTCATCCATCCGCGTCCATAACTGGCGCAGATTTTCAAAGCGCCAGCCGGGCGGCGGTTCGGCGCTGGCCGCTTCCGCCGCGTAACAGGGTTGACCGCGCAGGGTTCCAAGATAGAGCCGCCGGGCGCTCGACCATCTGGCGAACGGCCAGCTTGTCGCCAGCGGCAGTTCCAGTCCCGCATCCGCCGGATGCGCCAGCAGTTGGCCGTTAGCGAAGATAAACCACCAGGCTGGGATTTCGGCAGCTTCGCTGGGCGGCAGCACAGCAGGTTGAAAATCGTCCGGCAGCATCAACATCGGCGCACAGTCCTGTTCAGGTGATCGTATCGGTCAACAGGGGCCGTCCATCGGCGGCTTCGCCCAGATAGCGCCGCACCCGCATCAGCGCCTGGGGCAGGCTGGCCGATAGCAGCAGTTTGCCGGGAATGTTGTGCAAACCGGCCCGACGCATCAGCAACGCCGGCTGACCGTGTACTCCGGCGACTGCGACCAGAATATCATCACTGCGCAGCCGCTCAATCGCCGAATCCAGCGCCACCAGCCCGGAGACATCCATGCTGGTGACATCGGTGATGTCGATGATCACCGCACGCGGCGGCGTACCGATGTCATGCAGGGCGCGCATGGCTTTTTCCGCCGCGCCGAAAAACAGCGAGCCGGACACTTCGTACAGCCGCACCCCTTCCGGCAAACGGCTTTCCAGGTGGGGATGATCCGCTTCGATGTGTTTGCCGCCGCTCAACGCCGCCATGCGGTTCATGAACAACAGCGAGGCCAGCACTACGCCGATGCTAATGGCGATGACCATATCGAAAATCACCGTCAGCCCGAAGCAGACCAGCAACACCAGAATGTCGCTGCCGGGCGCGACCTGGAAAATGTGGCGGAAGTGTTTCAATTCGCTCATGTTCCAGGCGACCAGCAACAACAGGGCAGCCAGCGCGGCCATTGGCAGATAACCCAGCAGTGGGGCCAGCGCCAGCAACACCAACAGAATGAACAGGGCGTGAAATACCGCTGCCAGTGGGCCGCGAGCGCCAGCGCGGATATTGGCGGCGGTGCGGGCCAGCGCCCCGGTTGCAGCAATGCCGCCGAAGAACGGGGCCACGGTATTGCCGATGCCCTGTCCGATCAATTCAGCGTCAGGATCGTGCTTGGTGCCGGTCATGCCGTCGGCGACCACTGCGCAGAGCAGCGATTCAATCGCGCCCAACAACGCAATCGCCATCGCCGGCCCCATCAGGTCTTTAATCAGGCCCAGCGACAGCCCAATCGCTTGTCCGTCCGGCCCCGGCAACTCCCAGGGCAGCAACAGGTGCGGCAGAAACGGCGGAATGCCGGGCAGGGTTTCACCACCCTGGACATAGCTGAAGCGCGAGGCGATGGTGGCGACGTTGAACCCGTCTACCCATTGACTGAGCAGCCAGGCTAACAGGGTGGCGGCGGCCATGCCGACCAGCGGAGCCGGGAAGCCGGTTTTCAGGCGCGGCCAGGCCAGCAGCAGCGCCAGAGTCAGGACGCCGATCAATAAATCCGGCCCATGGAAATTCGGCAGCGACTGCCCGACCAGCCACAACCGCTCCAGAAAATGTTCCGGTTGCGCCGCCAGTTCCAGGCCGAAAAAGTCCTTGAATTGCAGACTGGCGATGACCACGGCAATGCCGGTGGTGAAGCCGGTGGTCACCGGGTAGGGAATGAACTGGATCAGCTTGCCCATTCGGGCAACGCCCATGCCGATCAGCATGATCCCGGCCATGAAGCTGGCGGTGACCAGCCCGCCCAGCCCGTATTGCTCGGCAATCGGATGGAGGATGACGATGAAGGCAGCGGTCGGCCCGGACACGCTGAAGCGCGAACCGCCGGTCAGGGCGATGAGCAATCCGGCGACAATCGCAGTGTACAGTCCGTATTGCGGCGGTGCGCCGCTGCCAATCGCCAGCGCCATGGCCAGCGGCACGGCGACGATGCCGACGCTGATCCCCGCCAGCAAATCCGCCTGCAATTTGCTCCGGTCATAACCGCCGCGCAATTTATCGCGCAGCGCGGTGGCGAAGGGCAGATACAGCCGATGTTCCTGATCCGGTTTCATGGCGCCTCCTCGAAAATAGCCGTTATTTTTGTTGAACCTGCAACAACGCCAGCAATCCTTCCAGCAACTGCAACGGGTTCGGCGGGCAGCCGGGAATATGCAAATCCACCGGAATGACCGCGCCGACTCCGCCGACGCAGGCGTAGCTCCCGGCGAATACGCCGCCATCCCGTGCGCAATCGCCCACTGCGACTACCCACTTGGGATCGGGCGTCGCGGCGTAAGTGCGTTCCAGCGCCTCGCGCATATTCGCCGTCACCGGCCCGGTCACTAGCAGCACGTCAGCATGGCGCGGCGAGGCGACAAAGTGAAAGCCGAAGCGTTCCAGGTCATAGAAAGCGTTATTCAGCGCGTGGATTTCCAGTTCGCAACCGTTGCAGGAGCCGGCGTCCACTTGGCGAATCGCCAGACTGCGGCCCAGGCGTTGCCGGGCGACTTGATCCACCCGCGCCCCCAGTTCGGCCAGCGCCGCTGCGGACGGAGCCGGGGCGGGAATCGTCAACGGCGACCGCCAGAGATTTTGCAACAACAGCTTCCGCATGGCGGCGCACCCTAGAGATCGTGGCCCGAATACGAGCCGTTGAACGATTTATTGCACAGCGGGAAATCGGCGACGATGTTGTTTTCAATCGCCGCCTCCAGCAACGGCCACTGGAACCAGGACGGATCGCGGGGGTGGCAACGCGCCACCGTCCCGTCCGCGTTCAGGCGCAGCCAGAGCAGAATGTCACCGCGAAAGCCTTCGACCAGCGCAACCCCTTCGCCGGGTTGACCGGTCAGATTCAGCGGCGCGTGAATCACGCCGGGCGGCAGCCGCTGCAAAATCTGCTCGATCAGCGCCAGACTTTGCCCCACTTCGTGAATGCGCAGCCAGATGCGGGCGTTGACATCGCTTTCGCTCAAGACCGGCGTCTGGAAATCCAGCAGGTCATAAGGCGGATAGCCGGGAGTGCGCCGGGCGTCAAAAGCGCGTCCGCCGGCCCGCCCGATGACCCCGCCGCAGCCGAATTGCTCAATCAGCGCCGGTTTAACCAGGCCGGTGTCCACGGTGCGTTGCTGCAATGAAGCGGTGTGGTCGTACAGATTGACCAGCGGCGGAAACTGGCGGCGAAACTCAGCCAACAGCGTTTGCAAAACCGTGATGCCTTGCGCGGACAAATCGACCGCGACCCCGCCGGGAACAATGCAGTCCATCAGCAGGCGGTGCCCGAAACTGGCGGCGCTGGCGCGTAAAACCTTTTCCCGCAACACCGCGCAATGCGCCTGCATCAGAGCGAACGCCGCGTCATTGCAGATCGCGCCGATGTCGCCGCAGTGATTGGCCAGTCGCTCCAGCTCCGCCATTAGGGCGCGCAACCAGTGGGCGCGAACGGGAATTTCCGTTTCGGTCGCCGCTTCCACGGCACGGGCGAAGGCCAGCGCATAGGCCGCGCTGCTGTCGCCGGAGACCCGCCCGATCAGCCGCGCCGCTTTTTCCAAAGACGCACCCTGGATCAGGCGCTCGATGCCTTTGTGGACGTAGCCGAGCCGTTCTTCCAGACGCACCACGGTTTCGCCCTGCGCGGTGAAGCGGAAATGGCCGGGTTCGATGATGCCGGCGTGTACCGGCCCGACCGGAATTTGATGCAGGCTTTCGCCTTCCGCCGGCAGGAAGCGGTAGGGCGGCAGTGGCACCGTCGGCGCGGTTGCTGATCCGAGCGGATGACGCAGCGGCCAGCGCCCATGATCCAGCCAGGGGCGAGTGTCCGGTGCATCCGTCGGTTGTAATCCCACCAGATCGGCAATCGCCCGCTCCAGGCGTTGCGCTGGCGGATGCCAGCGACCGACCGAGGGAAAGGTGCCTTCCGGGCAGGGCAGGCTGGCAATGGCAAATCCCCCCGGCGCTTCGCGCCACCCCCCTTTGTCAAAGGGGGGTTGAGAAGGGGCGGGATCATTCCCGCGCTGATCAAGGGAGGGTTGAGAAGGGGCGGTAACACTCCCCCCTTTGTCAAAGGCAGTAACACTCCCCCCTTTGTCAAAGGCAGTAACACTCCCCCCTTTGTCAAAGGCAGTAACACTCCCCCCTTTGTCAAA
>JBDHRB010000040.1:0-10235 GCA_039807355.1 Candidatus Competibacteraceae bacterium | reverse complement strand
TGGTCTCCGGCCTGACGCTGGCTGGCGCTTCGGCCATTTCCCATGACCTGTACGCCAATGTCTGGGCGCACGGCAATGTGGACGAACAGCAGGAAGTGCGGGTTTCCAAGATGGCGACTGTGGTGTTGGGGGTTATCGCCATTTTGCTGGGCATCGCCTTCGAGCAGCAAAACGTCGCCTATCTGGTCGGCCTGACCTTTGCGGTGGCGGCCAGCGCCAACTTCCCGATTCTGATCACCTCGGTGTTCTGGTCGAAAATGACCACCAAGGGCGCATTGCTGGGCGGCTGGCTGGGTCTGGTCACCTCCACCCTGTTCGTTATTCTTGGCCCGACGGTGTGGACTGACGTTCTCAAGTTCGGCGCTCCGATCTTCCCGTTCAAGAACCCGGCGCTGTTCTCGATGGTCATCGCTTTCCTGGGCATCTGGATCGGCTCGATTATGGATAACAGCGAGCAGGGCAAGAAGGAATGCGAATCCTTCGAGGCCCAGGATGTGCGCTGCCAGACCGGCATCGGCGCCGAGGGCGCAGCCAGTCACTAAGTGCGCTGCGACCGGTTCGGGAGAACGCCAGCGGATGGCGGCTCCTGGCTGGTCTGAATCCTGTTAAGATAAAACCCCTTCCGGCGCGAACCGTGAAGGGGTTCTTCATTAGTATCTGGCCCCCAGGATCGAACTGTCGTGACCACTCCGGACCCCAGCGTATTTCTCGCCCGTCTGCCTCCGTTCAATCAACTTTCCGCCCTCGAGCTGGAGCCGCTTGTCAGCGAATTGCAAGCGGACGAATATCCGGTCGGCGAAGTGCTGATCAAAGCTGGCGAAATCCCCGCTTGCCTTTATCTGATGATCAGTGGCGCGGTTTCCGAAATCGACGGCGACCTTTCCGCCCTGCATCCCGATACGCCGATTCCGCCCGACGGCGCACAGTGGCGGGTGATCGCCCTGTACGCCGCTGAAGACGCTTTTGACGCTGCGGGTTTGCTGGAAAACAGCAGCAAGCATCATTTCGTGGTCAGCGAACCGGCCCACTGTTTCCTGTTGCCGCGCCCGATCTTCCTGCGCGCTGTACAGAGTCATCCGGCGCTGGCGACGTTTTACCAGGAAAAGATTTCCTGGCGGCTGGCGGCGCTCGGCCAGACCGGCGACAGCCGGGATTTGTCTTCGTTTACCCTGGCGAAAATCCAGGACGCCTATATTCATCCGCCGGTCTTTGTCGACGCCAACAGCTCGATCCACGAAGCGGCCCTGGTGATGAAGGCGCATAAAACCAATTCAGTGCTGGTGCAGAACGGTGACGAACTCGGCATTGTCACCGCCACCGATCTGCGCGAAGCCGCGATTATCCAGCGCCGTTCAGTGGATGATCCGGTCGGAGCGCTGGCCACCTATGAATTGATCGACATGGGGCCGAACGATTTCCTGTTCAACGCCCTGCTGCGGATGACCCACTACAACATCAACCGGCTGGTGATCCGCGAAGGGCGCACCCTGCATGGCGTCCTCGAACAGATTGATCTGCTCAGTTACCTCTCCAACCATTCGCACCTGGTCGCGGTGCAGATCGAACGGGCGCAGTCCCGCGAAGACCTGAAATGGGCCAGTCAGGATTTGGTCAACGTCATCCGCGACCTGCACGCCAAGGGCATCAAAGTCCGTTACATCATGCAACTGGTCTCGGAGCTGAATAAAAAGCTGTTGCGCAAGCTGTTCGATTTGCTGGCCGCGCCGGGCCTGCTGGCCGATGTCTGTTTGCTGGTGTTGGGCAGCGAAGGCCGCGAGGAACAGGTGCTGAAGACCGATCAGGATAACGCCCTGATTCTCCGCGATGGTTTCGCCGATCCGGCCCTGGCGGAAATAACCGCCGCCTTCACCGAATGCCTGATCGACTTTGGCTATCCGCGCTGTCCGGGCAACATCATGGTCTCCAATCCGTACTGGAGCAAATCGGTCACTGCGTTCAAAGACGAGCTGTTTCAATGGATTGTCCATCCAACCCAGGATTCCTTCCTGCAATTCGCCATTTTCTTCGACGCCATGGCGGTGGCCGGCGACGATAACCTGCTGCGCCATGTCAAGGATCACATGTACCGCTTGCTTGGCGATCATCGGGCCTTTTACGCCCAATTCGCCAAGGCGACCTTGGCCTTTGAAACCCCGCTGGGCTTTTTTACCAATTTCGTCGTCGAGAAACACCGCGATGAGCTGGACCTGAAAAAAGGCGGAATTTTCCCCATCGTTCATGGCGTGCGCAGTCTAGCCCTGGAGTATCGCCTGCCGCAGACCAACACGATTGACCGGATCACCGCGCTCAGTCAGCGCAATCTGTTTCGTGCGTCCTTCGGCGCGGAATTGATTGAAGTGTTCACCTACCTTTCCAGCTTGCGGGTCAAGGCCGGCCTGAGCAAAATCCAGCAGGGTTTGCCCCAGGACAATTACCTGAATCCCAAGGAACTGAACAAACTGGAGCGGGAGCTGCTGCGCGATTCATTCAAAATCGTCAACGAATTCAAAAAATTCATCACCTACCACTTTAAGCTGGGCATGATCAGCTAACCGAACGCTCTCGAAGAGGCTTGCCCTTGAAAACGCATTTGCAACACCTTATCGCCCAGGCCCTGCGCCAGATGGAGGGGCCGCCCGCCGTTGATCCGCAGGACATTCCACTGGAGCGCACCCGCGAGCGCAGCCATGGCGATTTCGCCTCGACCATCGCCTTGACCCTGGCGAAAACCCTGCGCTGCAAGCCGCGTGAACTGGCGGAACGGATTGTCGCCGCCCTGCCGGGTTCCGCTCATCTGGTCAAAGTGGAGATCGCCGGGCCGGGCTTCATCAACTTCTTTCTGGCCCCCGCCGCCTATCAGGCGGTGGTCGGCGAGATTCTGCAACGCGGCGAGCATTATGGACGCAGCGAGTGGGGCCAGGGGCGGCGGGTGCAGGTGGAATTCGTCTCGGCCAATCCGACCGGGCCGCTGCATGTCGGTCATGGTCGCGGCGCGGCGTTTGGCGCGACCGTCGCCAATCTGCTCGAGGCGATGGGCTATCAGGTGCAGCGCGAGTACTACGTGAATGATGCTGGCCGCCAAATGAACATCCTGGCGGCCAGTCTCTGGCTGCGCTATCTGGAGCATTGCGGCGAAGCATTCCGCTTTCCCAGCAACGGCTATCGGGGCGCCTATGTTCGTGACCTGGCGGCGCGGCTCTACGCCGAGCATGGCGACGCCTACCGGGTTTCCGCGCAGCAGGTTTTTCAGGACCTGCCGCCGGACCAACTCTGCGATGAAAACGGCCAGCTCATCGCCGCCGGGGATAAAGAAGCGCATATCGACGCCCTGGTGGAGCGCGCCCGCGATCTGCTCGGCGAGCCGCGCTACCGCTATCTGTTTGAATTGGGCCTGAACACCATCCTCGATGACATCCGCGACGATTTGCAGGAATTCGGCGTGGTCTACGATCACTGGTATTCCGAACGCGCCCTGACTGAAAGCGGCGCGGTGAACAAGACCCTGAACCGTTTGCGCGAAGCCGGCTATCTCTACGCGCAGGATGGAGCGCAGTGGTTTCGCTCCAGCGCCTTTGGCGATGAAAAAGATCGAGTGGTGGAACGGGAAAACGGTCAGATTACCTATTTCGCCTCGGACATCGCCTATCACTTGGAAAAGTTTCAACGCGGCTTTGCCCAGGTGATCGACATTTGGGGCGCGGATCATCACGGCTATGTGCCCCGGGTCAAGGCCGCCTTGCAGGCGCTGGGCGAGAATCCCGAACGGCTGGAGGTGCTGCTGGTGCAATTCGCCGTTCTCTACCGCCACGGCGAACGGGCGCCGATGTCCACCCGTTCCGGCGAATTTGTCACCCTGCGCGAGTTGCGCCAGGAAGTCGGCAACGACGCCGCCCGCTTTTTCTATGTGCTGCGCAAGAGCGAGCAGCATCTGGATTTTGATCTGGACTTGGCGAAATCCCAGTCCAAGGACAACCCGGTCTACTATATTCAATACGCCCATGCGCGGATTTGCAGCGTGTTGAGGCAGTTGCGCGAGAAAGGCCTGAGCCGCGATGCGGCGCGCGGTCTGGCGCATCAAGAACGGTTGACCGAACCTCACGAAGAAGCCCTGCTAATGGCCTTGTCCCGTTACCCGGAAATCCTGGAAATGGCCGCGCTCAGTCATGAGCCGCATCAGTTGGCGCATTACCTGCGGGAATTGGCCAACGCCTTCCACACTTATTACAACGAACATCGGGTGTTGGTTGAGGATGAAGCGTTGCGCGACGCCCGGTTGAATCTCAGTCTGGCCACCGCTCAGGTCCTCAGAAACGGTCTGGCGCTGTTAGGGGTTTCGGCTCCGGAGGTGATGTGAGTATGAGCGCTCGCTGTGATTACAAATCGATTGCGCCCCGGCAGCGCCGTCGGGCGGTGCGCCGGCACGGCTTGCAGGTGGTGGCGCTGATCCTGTTCGGCCTGGGCGGCGGACTGCTGGCGTATCTGAAAAATGATCACCTGTGGAGCGCATCGGTGGCCGCCCCGCCGCCAGCCGTGGCTACAGTCCCGACTCTGCCCGTGGCCCCGGCTCCGGCGGCTGAGGTCAGCGCAACTCCGCCAATGCGCTATGATTTTTATACTGAACTGCCCAAGCGCCAGGTCGATATTCCCTGAAACAGGGTGCGGCGAACCGATCCCTCCAACCGACCGGCTCCAAGATCAGCGATGAACCTTCCGAACCTTGTTCAGCAACACTTGGATCAACTGGGCTTTCCCTACCAGTTGATTGACTGTCCGATGGTGGAGAGCCTGGCCCAGGCCGCGGCCAAGCTCGACATTCCTCTCCAGCGCATCGTTCGCACCGTGTTGCTCAAGGACCAGGCCGGGTTGGTCATGGCGATCCTGCCCTATGGTCACATTCTGGATTTTTCCTTGCTGTGCCAGGCGTTACAACGCGATTTGGAGCCGCTCTACGGCGCTGAAACCCATCGCTTCTTCGAGCAGTACGCTTGCAAGAACGGCTGTCATCCGCCATTGCCTGGCGCGTTCGCCATTCCGGCGGTAGCCGACCGCAGTTTGGTCGCTGATGCAGAGGCCCCGCTGTATTTTGACAGCGGCAATGGCGATGCGCTGGTCAACATGCGGGCTGGCGATTTTTGTCAGGCGCTGGCTACGGCGCGTTGGGGTCATTTTGCCGTGTCTACCGAAGACCTCGATGCGCTGCTTAGTCAACCGACGACTACGCCGCAACAACTGGCGGATTTGACCCGGCGCTACACCCCTGCGCAGTTGCGCGAGGGCATCGAAGCCATTACCGAACTGCCGGTCATGCCGCAAACCGCGCAATGGATCATGGCGTTACGCGCCAAGCCGGATGTAACTATCGAAGAGATTTTGCAGATCGTTGAACAAGACCCCAGTCTGGCCGCTCAGGTGGTCTACTGGGCGCGTTCGCCGCTGCACGGCTATCCAGGGCCGGTCGATTCGCTGGAGATTGCGGTTCGCCAGGTGCTGGGGATTGAAAACACCCTGAACCTGCTGCTCGGTTCCTGTATGGGCCAGAGCTTCCACGTTCCGGTCGATGGCCCGGTCGGGTTGCAAACCTTCTGGCGGCACAGCATTTACTGCGCGTCGCTGGTCAGCGAACTGGCCAAGTTGTTGCCGGAGCCGACCACAGTCAAGCCGGCGCTGGCCTATCTGTGCGGCTTGCTGCACGATTTCGGCTATCTGGTGTTGGGCCACGCCTTTCCGGCGCGTTTTTTCCTGTTCAACCGCTTTCTCGCCGTCAACCGCAGCGTGCCGTTCGATGTGGTGGAGCGTTATGTGCTGGGCGTTGAACACTGGCATATAGGCGCTTGGCTGATGCAGGCCTGGCAAATGCCTGAAGAAGTGATCGCCGCAGTGCGCTGGCATCATTACGAGGATTGCACCCAACCCTACGCCGAATACAGCAATCTGGTGTTGGTCGCCAACCGGCTGCTGCGTTACGCCGGTCTCGGTGAAGAACCCCATCATCGCTTGCCGGCGCTGGTGATGTTCACCCTGGGCATCACCCGGGAACAGGCCATAGGAGCGCTGGAGCGGGTGCAGTCGAGCATAACCGCCTTGGATAACCTGTCGGCGGCGCTGCGCCTGCCGTCCGAATACGCTCCGTCCTGATTGCGCAACCCGTCCCAGGAGATCGCCATGTTGATTGTTCAGGTTTTCGTTCGGGTCAAGCCGGAGGGCGTTGCCGCCTTCCAGGCCGCCTCGCTGGAGAACGCTCGTCACAGCGTGCAGGAGCCGGGCGTGGCGCGTTTCGACGTGATCCAGCAAGCGGATGATCCGACCTGCTTTGTGCTGATCGAGGTCTATCGCACCGCTGATGCGCCGGCCCAACACAAGGAGACGGCGCATTACGCCGCCTGGCGCGATGCGGTCGCAGATCTGATGGCCGAGCCGCGTCGCAGCGTTAAATACTTCAACCTGTTTCCCGAAGATGCGCGCTGGGCGCTTCCGGCGGCGCAGGATGGTTGAGGAATGTAATCTCCAGATTCGCGGGTTGCGGTTGACGGCGCGGGTCTGGGGGCCTTTGGACGGGACGCCGGTGCTGGCGCTGCATGGCTGGCTGGACAACGCCGCCAGTTTCGACGCGCTGGCTCCGCTGTTGCCGGGTCTGCGACTGGCGGCGATTGATTTGCCTGGACACGGCGGCTCCGGGCATCGCCCGCCGGGTGCGCATTATCATTTCGTCGATTTCATTGCTGATGTGCTGGCTGCCGCTGACGCGCTGGGTTGGGAGCGGTTTGCCTTGCTCGGTCATTCCATGGGCGGCGGTATCGCCAGTTTTCTCGCGGCGATTTACCCGGAACGAGTGACGCGGCTGGCGATGATCGAAGGTTTGGGGCCGCCGACCAGTCAGGCGGCGGATGGCCCGGTCAATCTGCGCCGCTCTATTGAACAGATGAACGCTCTGCGCCATAAAAAACCGCCGGTCTATCCCAGCATCGAAGCAGCGATTCAAGCACGTTGTCAGGGCAGCGGTTTGTCTTGGGCGGCGGCGACGCGGCTGGTCGAACGCAGCGTGCAAGCGGTGGGTCGCGGCTTTGTCTGGCGCACTGATCCCCGACTGCGCTTTGCGTCGCCGCTCTATCTCAGCGAGCCGCAGATTTTGGCCTACATGGAGCAGATTCGAGCGCCGGCGCTGTTGCTGTGTGGCGACGCCGGTTATCTGGTGAAGCGGGCGTATATGCAGGAGCGCTATGCCCGGGTCGCTGATTTGCGTGTCATCATCGTGCCGGGTGGGCATCATCCCCATCTGGAAGAACCGGAGTCTTGCGCCCGCTGGCTGAGAGGTTTTTTTACCGCCGCGTCCAGCGACCTGGAACAGCGTCGCTGAATTTTAGGCTGTGCTGCTTGGTGCCGGGAGAGAGACTCGAACTCTCACGGTATCGCTACCGGTGGATTTTGAGTCCACTGCGTCTACCATTCCGCCACCCCGGCTTTGGGAGGGAGAGCGGCCATTATAAGGATTTTCCGGCGCTGGGCAAGGGTGTGAAAACCGCACCCAAGTGGTCAATGAATGACGAACCGGATATTGACCCGGTAGATCAAGCTGAAAGCGCCCGCTTCAGGTA
This sequence comes from Candidatus Competibacteraceae bacterium, assembly GCA_039807355.1. GTDB lineage: Bacteria > Pseudomonadota > Gammaproteobacteria > Competibacterales > Competibacteraceae > UBA2383. Next base: position 2,643 of record JBDHRB010000040.1, on the reverse strand, counting down.
TCATGCCGCCCTTTCTCAAGACCGAGGGCGAACCGGCGCTGATCAACCGATGGTGACCCTGAAAGCCTTTAAGGCGGAAATTTTATTATTGCTGGCGGCGATTATCTGGGGTTTCGCTTTCGTCGCCCAGCGGATGGGCATGGACCATATCGGGCCTTTTACCTACAACGGCGTCCGTTTCCTGCTGGGCGCATTGTCGCTGGCGCCGTTACTCTGGCTGGGACGCCGCACGGCTCCGTTGCTTGATCCGGGTGCAAAGCGGCTGACGCTGGCCGGCAGTCTGCTGGCTGGACTGATCCTGTTCGCCGGCGCTTCGTTGCAACAGATCGGTCTGATCTATACCACCGCCGGCAAGGCGGGCTTCATCACTGGCTTGTATGTGGTGATTGTGCCGTTACTGGGGTTGCTGTGGGGACAGCGCACGCCCTGGGGCGCCTGGCTGGGCGCACTGCTGGCTATCTTCGGCCTGTATCTGTTGACGATGAGCGACCGTTTGGCTCTGGGCGAAGGCGATGGATTGGTGTTGATCGGGGCCTTGTTCTGGGCCGGACATGTTCTGGTGATTGGCTGGCTGGCCGGTCGGCGGGTCGATCCGGTGCTATTGGCCTGTTTGCAATTCATCGTCTGCGCAGTACTCAGCTTGGCGGTGGCGCTGGTCAGCGAGCCGATCACGCTGACCGGTTTACGCGGCGCGACGCTGCCGATTCTCTATGGCGGATTGCTGTCGGTGGGCGTCGCCTACACTCTGCAAGTTGTGGCGCAACGCGATGCGCCGCCGACCCACGCTGCGATTATTCTTAGCCTGGAAACCGTATTCGCCGCGTTGGGCGGCTGGTTGTTGCTCAATGAGGTTTTGGCCGAACGCGGATTACTCGGTTGCGGCTTGATGTTCGTCGGCATGTTGTTGTCGCAACTGGCGTTAGGCAAAGCCGCGCCGCCGCCAACCGAACCGGCGATGGTCGCCGCGCCGCTGCTGCTGACTGAACCGGCGATGCCGCCGGATCCTCCTCCAGCGCTTCCTCGCAGCAATGCTGTTGATGCCAGCATTGATAACAAAGCCGCAGGCCATTGTCGCTGAGTGTGCTGGCGGGCGGGCCAAAGCCGCCGCACAGATCGCAAATCAGATAACTGCTGACCATGATCCGTCCCTCGTGCGCGTGGTTGTCGGAGGGTTTCAATGAGCGTCCCGCCCGGTTGTGAACCGCGCTGCCCCGGCTGCGCGCATCGCGCCTGGAGCGCCGTCGCCAGCGAGGCGCAAAAAATGGATGGGCTGCGGCAAAGGTTAGCGCCTTGGGCGGAGTTGTTGCGACCGATACGAACGGTGGCTGAGTCGGCCCGCTGGAACTATCGGCGCAAGGTCTGTTTGTCGGCGGCATGGGATGCGGTGTCGGGCTGGAATTTTGGCCTGTGGCGGCGCGATGAACTGATTCCGATTCCCGATTGTCCGGTACACGCCGCGCCGGTGCGGGCGATGATCCAGTGGTTGCATCGGAGCTTGCCGCCCGCCGAGGCGTTGCCGCTAGCGTTTTTCGTCCAGTCCGGCGCTCAGGCGACGCTGATTGTGAAAACCCGGCATTTTCCGGCGCTCGATTGGCTCAACGCGGCGCGACTCCAGGAATTGGCGGCCATTGGACTGGAAGGATTGTGGCTGCATTTACACCCCGCCGCTGGACGCCGCTTGTTCGCCCGCAATGGCTGGACTTTATTATGGGGCCAACCGCGCTCGCGGGATGAAGGCGGGTTACTTTACGGCCCGACCGCCTTCCAGCAGCAAATTCCCGAACTGTATGTGCAGGCCTTGGACGCGGCGGAGGCTTTTCTGGTCCCGCAACCGGGCGACGCTCTCGCTGATTTGTATTGCGGTATTGGCGCCAGCCTGACGCGCTGGACCCAGCGGGGAGCGCAAACGCTTGGCGTAGAACTGGGCGGCGAAGCGGTGGAATGCGCCGGCTGGAATGCCCCAGACGCGAGCGTATTGCGCGGCAAGTGTGCGCAGCGTCTCCCGCAACTGCGCACCTGGACATTACCGGGCCGGCGCTTGTTGTACGTCAATCCGCCGCGCACCGGACTGGAGCCAGAGGTGTGCGATTGGGCGGCGCTGGAATTTCGCCCGGAGCGGATCGCCTATCTGTCGTGCAGCGCCGCGACCTTGAGCCGGGATTTAACCCGGCTGACCGCAGCGGGTTATACCGTAGCAGCGTTGCTTCCCTACGACTTCTTTCCGCAAACCCGCCATGTCGAAGTGCTGGCGCTGTTGCAGGACAGCGCAACGTATTGTTTCTAAAGGTTTATCCCTGTCCTTTCTACAATTTCTCGGTTGCGCCCGATGTCGATAGCTCTTTCCATGCGATGTGTTGCCGGAGGTCTGCTCGGCCTCGCCGCCAGTCTGACGTTTGCCGCCGAACCGCTGACTCTGCACGACTTTGAACAACTGGCCAGCCCAACGCCGGGAGTCACCATGAGCAGTTGGAGCGCCGACCCGGATCAACGGGCCGGGCGGATCCGCTATCGGCTCGAACCGGCGCAGCGTCAGAACAGTCAGCGGGCGCTGTACCTGGAATACCGATTCCAGCCCGGCGCGACCGAGGCTATCGGCTGGCAACTGAATCTGCCGGATTTGGACGCTTCGGCCTACGATCATCT
>JBDHRB010000039.1:0-10505 GCA_039807355.1 Candidatus Competibacteraceae bacterium | reverse complement strand
CTGGGCAGTGGCGGCCCGGCGATAGGGGCGCGGGTCGCGGCCAGTGAATACGTCCTTGAACTGCACCATACCGGCGTTGGTGAACAGCAGGGTCGGGTCGTTGGCCGGAATCAGCGGACTGCTGGCCACCACTTGGTGGCCGTGGTCGCGGAAGTAGTCGAGAAACAGTTGGCGAAGTTCGGCGCTGCGGATCATGGTCGGGTATCTGGGGTCAGTTTTAGGGTCGGCAGAGAAAGCGGGAGTGTAATGCAATTCCTAACGCCCTAAAACCACCCGAAATTCTTCGCCAATCTCTGCAAAGCGAATCTCCCGCTGATTTTTCCGGGCGGTTTGCCAGACCATGGGCAAGCCGCGTCCCAGCCGGTCCATATAGCGCAGATTCTCCATGAATTTAACGATGATGGGATTGACGGCGTAGGAAACGCCCATAGGCAGTTTAGCGATGCTGACCGAATTGGGCAGTCTGCCAGGGCTGATAAATTCAATGCGGTTGGTGAATAACTGAACGCGAATTCGTGAGCCAGTGATTGAGTAATTGCGGTGAACCACGGCGTTGACCAGCAGTTCACGAAACACTTTATCGGGATATTGAAAGCTGGCGTCTTCGGTGCGCGATCCTTGGATGCGACTGGGACGTTGCAGGTTATTGCGAATCACCGCCAGCGCGGAATCAACCTGAAAAGTCAGCGTTCCTTCAATGACCTGCTTGTCAATCAATTCTTCAGTGACCTCGCAACCCGCAAAGTGCGCGAAAGAAAGGCCGGCGTAGGGTAAATATCGTTGGGGATTAATCCCGAAGAGCAGCAATCCGGCAAGCGTGGTTTCTCCCGCTTCGGTCATAATATCGGCGTTGGCGAGAATGCGCGGTTTGTCCTGTTCCGCACTCAAATCAAAGCCGTATTGACTGAAATAGCGATCCAGCGCGGCTAAATTAAGGTCGGCAATATCGGTTCCCTGAACCGCCGTGGCGTCGTAGTGAAATAGGCCGGCCTGCTGGAACAGGCGCAGCAACTCACCTTGAGTTGCGGTGCGGTTGGTAGAGCCGACGCGCACCAAAAATTGATTTTGTGCGGTCTGATAAGGGCGATCCTGACCTCGGCCTACCTTCACCATTAATACCCGGCCTTCAGGCATGACGACGATGGTCGATTCAATGTTAATGAGCGGATTGACGTTATTGCGGGCGATATTGGCGATCCGCGCTTCATGGTCAACCGACTCGGTCAATCCGGAAATGCGCCCGTCGTCTTCAACCCCGATTAACAGGGTTCCGCCCTGAGTATTGGCGAACGCCACCAGTTCCCGCGCCAGCGAATCAGGATGGGCATTGGCGGATTTGAATTCGACTGAACTGTTTTCGCCCTGGCGAATCACCGCCAGAACTTCTGCGAGGTGATCCATTTGGAAATCACAGGTTAATGTCACGGCCAACTACTCGCCATGCTCGAATAATTGCCTGATCTGTTCCAAAGTGAAGCCGTGCTGGCGAAAAAACCGGGTTTGCCGCGTCCGTTCGGCCACATCCGCTGGAATCCGTGATTGAAACCGCTTGCGGTGCAATTCCCGCAGTTTAGGCAGCCAGTTTTCCAGTTCCGCCAAGGCCAGATCAACAAGTTCTTGCGCAACGCCGCGCTCGCGCAGTTCGCTGACGATGCGCAACGGGCCATAACCTTTATCGGCCCGGTTACTGGCGTAGAGTTCGGCGTAACGACGCTCATTGAGCAGGCCGTCTTGCACCAGTTCATTCAACACCGGATCAATCAGTTCAGCGGGAAAGCTGCGCTGCGCCAACTTCTGACGCAGCTCCAGGCGGGAATGTTCGCGCCGGGCCAAGAGTTCAATGGCCTTGGCGCGAATCATCGCCGCATCCGCCGTAGCGGGGTGTTCAGAGGTCCGCGTCCAGCTCATCGGCGGAACCGGTCGGTTCGTCGTTATCGGTGCCGCTGGATTCTACGGTGATCGGCACCGCGTCCGGGCGCGCCAGGAAGTGGCTGCGAATTTTTTCTTCCAATTCGCGGGCCAGTTCCGGGTTGTCTTTCAGATAAGTGCGGGCGTTTTCCTTGCCTTGACCGATACGCGCCCCATTGCAACTGTACCAAGCCCCGGATTTGTCGATCAGGCCGATCTTGACGCCGAGGTCGATGATTTCGCCATTCCGCGATGCGCCTTCGCCATAGAGAATTTCAAATTCGGCCTGCTTGAAGGGCGGGGCGAGTTTGTTCTTGACCACCTTGACGCGGGTCTCGTTGCCGATCACTTCATCGCCCTTCTTGATCGAGCCAATCCGGCGGATGTCCAGCCGCACTGAGGCGTAGAACTTCAGAGCGTTGCCGCCGGTGGTGGTTTCCGGTGAGCCAAACATAACGCCTATTTTCATCCTGATTTGATTGATAAAAATCACCAGGGTGTTCGAGCGTTTGATGTTGGCGGTCAGCTTGCGCAGGGCCTGACTCATCAGCCGGGCGTGCAGGCCGACATGGGAATCGCCCATATCGCCTTCGATTTCCGCCTTGGGGGTGAGCGCCGCCACCGAATCGACGACGACGATTTCCACTGCCCCGGAGCGCACCAGCATATCGGCGATTTCCAGCGCCTGTTCGCCGGTATCCGGTTGCGACACCAGCAAATCATCGACGTTGACGCCCAGTTTGGCGGCGTAAATCGGGTCCAGGGCGTGTTCCGCGTCGATAAATGCGGCGCAGCCGCCGGTGCGCTGCACTTCAGCGACAACCTGCAAGGCCAGCGTAGTCTTGCCGGAAGATTCCGGGCCGTAGATTTCCGTCACCCGCCCGCGTGGCAGACCGCCAATCCCCAGCGCAATATCCAGGCCCAGCGAGCCGGTGGATACCGCCATGACATCGCGGGCCACGCTGGAATCGCCCAGGCGCATCACCGCGCCCTTGCCGAATTGCCGTTCGATCTGGGTCAAAGCGCCCGCAAGCGCCTTTTTCTTGTTGTCATCCATTCCATCCACCCCTTCAATAGCTCATGGGAAAACCGGCCAGCGGATCAAGTGAACCGGTCGCTTTCAGCACTGACGCTCGGCCCTGCGCTCCGGCCAGCGGCGCAGGACTTGATAATGAGAAGTTTGCCGCGAGAGGGTCGATTCGACCAGTGCGATGTCGCGCACCGGCCAGCATACCGGCGCGGTCGGCGGCGCAGCCGGAACCGGCCCGGAATAGCGGCGGGCCAGCGTCACATGGGCCTGAAACGCCCGCGCTTCTGGGGTCAATCCGCAACCGCGCAGCCGCCGATGCAGCTCCGCGACCAGCTCATACAGTTCCGGCGGCGTCTGGCTCGAACCCAGCCACAGAATGCGCGTTTGTGACCAATAACCGTAGCGATCCAGGAGCAGCGTCATTTCCGGTACCGGCAAGTCCGCCAGCGCCGCTTGGTAGGCGGCCAACCGCTCGGCGGCGGTGGCGCCGAGGAAGACCAGGGTCAGATGCAGTTGCGCGTCGGCGATTCGCCGTTGCCGCCCAAGTGCTTGCGTGGCCAGCGCGGCGATCTGCTGGCGCGTCGTCTCTTCCGGCCACAGCGCCAGAAACAGCCGCTGTGTCGCTTCAGGGTTGGCGGGCAAAGACATCCAGCACCCCTTGCAGTGCGGCGGCCACCGCCTGCAAGCGCACCGCGTCGCGGTTGCCGGCAAAGTGGCGCTGTTCCACCTGAACCGCGCCAGTGCGCTGCGCCCAAGCGAAATACACCGTACCCACCGGCTTGTCCGGGCGGCCGCCTTCCGGGCCAGCGATCCCGCTGACCGCCAGCACGATATCAGCCGGGCTGCGCGCCAAGGCGCCTACCGCCATCTCAGCGACCACTTCGGCGCTGACTGCGCCATGCGCAGCAATGGTCGATTCCTGAACGCCGAGCAATTCGGTTTTGGCGGCGTTGCTGTAGGTGACGAACCCCCGGTCGAACCAGCCGGAACTGCCGGACACGTCGGTGATGACCTTGGCGACCCAGCCGCCGGTGCAGGATTCGGCAATAGCCAGGGTCTGTTTTCGGGTGCGCAGGGCGATGCCCGCTTGCACGGCTAATTCGTAGAGATTCTGCTGCGCGGGATTGGGGGTGGACACGATAACCTCCTCAAGAATCAAAGGGCGTAAGCATTGCCATCCGACCAAACTATAGCCGAGGATCGCGCAACCGCCCCGATTACTTCAGCCAGCCTTTGCGGCGGAAAAACCAGAACGGCGCAATGATCGAGGCCGCCATTAGCCCCAGCGCCAGCGGGTAGCCGAACTGCCATTGCAGTTCCGGCATCGCCTGGAAATTCATCCCATAAATACTGGCGATCAGGGTCGGCGGCAGCATGGCCACTGAGGCCACCGAGAAAATTTTGATGATTTTGTTCTGGTTGATGTTGATGAAGCCCACCGTGGCGTCCATCAGAAAGTTGATCTTCTCAAACAGAAACGAGGTGTGGCCGTCCAGCGATTCAATGTCGCGCAGGGTTTGCCGCGCTTCTTCAATCTGGTCAGCGGAGAGCAAGCGCCGCCGCATCAGAAAGGAAATAGCCCGGCGGGTGTCGAGCATGTTGCGGCGAATCCGCCCGTTCAGGTCTTCTTCGCGGGCGATGCGGGCGAGTACCTCGGCGGCGGCTTCATCAGTCAGTCGGGCTTTTAATACCCGCCCGCCAATCTCTTCCAGCGCTTCGTAGACGCCTTCCAGCGCGTCGGCGGAGTATTCGACGCTGGTGGCGTACAAGTCGAGCAGCACGTCCCGACAGTTGTCCAAATAGCCCGGTTGGTGGCGGGCGCGCATCCGCAACAGGCGAAACACCGGCAAATCTTCTTCATGCAGGCTGAACAGGATGTCCTGCTTGAACACAAAGGCCACCGGCACATTGCGCGATTGGTCGTCGCGGTCGATCAGGAAATCCGAGCGGATTTGCAACGCGCCGGTGGCGTCTTCAAAACTGCGGGCGCTGGCTTCGATGTCGCCGAAATCATCTTCGTCGGGAAGGGCCAGGCGGAACAGTTCTTTCGCCCAGAGCCGCTCTTGGTCGTCAGGCGCGTCGAAATCAATCCAGATCGGCTTGGTGCGTTCGAGATCGGCCTTGGTTTCGATCTGAATTTGTTGCAAACGGCCATTGCGGAGTTCAAAAGCGTTGATCATCAGGCTTTTCCGCGAGAAACCTCGCCCTTATGATCTTCAACTAAATAATCCGGTATCAATCCTTGGGAATTGTACCGGATTAAAAACTTAAAGATCATTAGGGCGGGGAGGGATAGCGGACGGCGCGGCAGTCCCCCTCGCGGGGACTGTTTCAGCACCGCTCTTTTCGGTAACATCACCACTGTCTCCTGTTCAAGACCTACCGCCGGGCGGGCGGGATGTGAAGTCTGTGGAGAGGATGTGAGACCTGGGGGAGTTTCCGGCTGCGGTTCAAACCGCGTAAGACTCCCCGCTCCGGGGAATCGAATCGGCGAAAACCAAGCCTGAACTCCTCTGGGCAATCCTCAATGAAGCAGAAAATCCTGATTGTGAAATCAGGAATCCCCGTCCTTCAGGGCGGGGAGGAGGTCAAAAGGGCGCGCCGAGGTTAAAGTGGCGCGGAACATAGTCTGAAACCGGATTGGGGTAAAGAAAAATCCCATCGTCAGCGCGGCGCTGCGCAAGCCGAAAAACGCCGCGGCAAAGTTCAGGCCGGATCGCCGAAATACTCGGTGGTATAACGCTCTACCCGCAACTCCGCCGACCAGAAATCCAGCGGCAGGCCGGCCTTCTGCTTGAGTTGGGCGAGAAATACATAGGGATCGGGCAGATGTTCCCACACCGACGGCAGGAACGTGCCGCGATGCTGGCGAAACTGCAAGATCAGCCCATCTTCGCCGGGCCGCAACTGCGCCAACAGTTCATCTTCGTCAGCGAAATGCAGCGGCTCTGGCGGCGATAACACGGAAATATGAATCTCCAGCGCCGGAAACTCTTCAACGCGCAATTCAGGAAAGCGCGGGTCTTCAAACGCCGCTGCGTAAGCATGGGCGGCTACGTCCTGAACCAGCGGTTGATAGGCGATCAACGCGCCGATGCAACCGCGTAACTGCCCGCCTTTTTCCAAGGTGACGAAGGTGGCTCGCGGCTCGCGCAGCGGTTCAGGATAAGCGTCCAGCGCGACCTCCAGCAGTTGACCATGGCGCAGGCCCTGCTGAATCGCAGCGCGGGCCACCGCCAGCAAGGCCGCCTGATTTTCCAGCGATAGCGAATTAGTGGAAGACATAAGCGCCGTACCCCACTACTTGATCGCGGGTTCCGGCGGTGTCGCCGGAATTGCGCAGGTCGAGAGTTTCGCCGCGCAATCCTTTGCGCCGCGCCACCCACAGCAGGCCATTCACCGGATTGCGCCCGCAGGCTTGTTCATAGCCGATGTCTTCAAAACGCAACTGTTCAATCGCGTCGGAAGTTTCACGATCCATGGCGCGGGCGGTCTGATAATCGTGATAATGGCTGAGATCGGAACTGATGACGATCAGGGTTTCCGAGCCGCCCCATAATGCTTCCAGCACTGCGCCGACTTGGGGCGGGCGGGCGTCGCCGATCACCAGCGGCGTCAGCGTAAAGGCGCCGAGTACCTCTTGCAGGAACGGCAGATGCACTTCCAGACTGTGTTCTTGCGCGTGGGCCTGCTCCAGAAAGCCGACCTCCGGCAGGGAGCGAATTTTGGCGATAGCGTCCTGATCGAGCGGAATCCGCCCAAGCGGCGTGGCGAAGGCCTCCATGCCGCTGATCGCTATGCCGCGAAACCCGACCCGGTGGCTGGGGCCGAGCAGCACTACCCGCGTGATCAAATCATGCGCCGCTTTCAGCCGCGCATAGGCGCTGGCGGCAATCGGCCCAGAATAGATATAGCCGGCGTGCGGAACAATGATCGCCTTGGGCGGCGCTTCAGCCGAGGCGGGAACTTGATGGAGAAACGCCTGTACCTCGGTGCGCAGTTCAGCAGCGTTCCCCGGATAGAACATGCCCGCGACTGCGGGTGTGCGGGTGGTTGGCATAATGACGCCCTCCCGGTTCAATTGGCTGGCCTGATCATCCGCGTATAGGACGATCAGTCGATTCAATCAGCAGATTCATCATCTATAAGTATAGAGTTTCGTTGCGTTGAAAAGATCAAGACCCTATGAATCACCGGATTTTCACCGACTGATAACGATCAGAGCCTTTGCCCAGGAGGCCGCCATGACCATGAAAACCACCGATTTGCCGGCGCTCGACGCGCCGATTCCCGCCTTTTACCCCACCCGCTACTGGCATGTTCTCGATGATGGTCGGGTGCAATGCGATGTGTGTCCGCGCTATTGCAAGCTGCATGAAGGCCAGCAAGGGCTGTGTTTCGTGCGCGGCAACCATCAGGGTCAGATTCAGTTGACCAGCTACGGGCGCTCCAGCGGATTTTGCATTGATCCGATTGAGAAAAAGCCCCTGAATCATTTCCTGCCGGGCACGCCAGTGCTGTCTTTCGGCACGGCTGGCTGCAATCTGGCCTGCAAGTTCTGCCAGAACTGGGATATGAGCAAATCCCGCGAGATGGACACTTTGGCCGATGCCGCGTCGCCGGCCAAACTGGCGCGGGTCGCTCACCAACTGGGCTGCCGCAGCGTCGCCTATACCTATAACGATCCGGTGATTTTCCTGGAATACGCGAGAGATACCGCTATCGCTTGCCGGGAATACGGCATCCGCTCGGTGGCGGTCACCGCCGGCTATTTGTGCGATGAGCCGCGTCGGGAATTTTTCAACTACATGGATGCCGCCAATGTCGATCTGAAAGCGTTCACCGAAGATTTTTACTGGAAAATCTGCGGCGGTCACTTGCAGCCGGTATTGGACACCCTGATTTATCTGAAACGGGAAACCTCGGTCTGGTTTGAGATCACCACCTTGCTGATTCCCGGCGAGAACGATTCCGACGCCGAGCTGGAGGCGCTGACCCAGTGGGTGATGGAACATCTGGGGCCGGACGTGCCGCTGCATTTCACCGCCTTCCATCCCGACTGGAAGATGATGAACCACTCGCCGACGCCGCCCTCGACATTGAGCCGGGCGCGCCGCATCGCCATGAAAAACGGTATTCACTACGCCTACACCGGCAATGTCCACGACGAGAAGGGCGACAGCACCTACTGCCACCCATGCGGCCACAAGTTGATTGGCCGCGACTGGTACACGCTCGGCGTCTGGAACCTGACCGCAGACGGGCGTTGCAATGCCTGCGGCGCGGCCTGTCCGGGGGTGTTCGACGCCGAACCGGGAAACTGGGGAGCGCGGCGCCGTCCGGTGCGACTGCGCCAGTATGCGGATTGATCCAATATGTTGAGTTACCGCCATGCCTTCCACGCCGGCAATTTCGCCGACGTGTTCAAACATGTCTTGCTCATCCAGTTGATCCGCGCTCTGCACGGCAAGGACAAGCCGTTTCGGGTGTTCGATACCCACGCCGGGGCCGGGCGCTACGATCTGCATTCCGCGCCGGCCCAGAAAAATTGCGAATATCAGACCGGGATTGGCCGGTTGTGGGATCGGCAGGATTTAGCGCCGGAATTGAGCGACTATCGAGCGCAAGTGCAGGCGTTGAACCCGGATGGGGCATTGCGCGTCTATCCGGGTTCGCCACGGTTGATCCGCGCCCTGTTGCGGCCCCAGGACCGCCTGACCTTGACCGAGCGGCATCCCGCCGACTATCCAATGCTCAAGGCCGAATTCGCCGGCGACCGCCAGGTGAGTGCGCATCACGCTGACGGCTACGCCAGTTTGCAGGGATTTTTACCGCCGCTGGAACGGCGCGGGCTGGTGTTTATCGACCCGGCCTTTGAACAGCGCGATGAATTTGACCGATTGGTCGAGGCGGCGCAGACCCTGCGCCAGCGTTGGGCGACCGGGATCATGGCGTTGTGGTATCCGATTCTGGATCGTGCGCCCAGCCAGCAGTTGCAACGGCATCTGCAACGGCTGGGAATTCCCGCAATCCTGTGCGCGGAGTTGGGGCTGGAGTCTTATGATCGACCGCTGGGCTTGCATGGTTGCGGGATGATCATCATCAACCCGCCCTGGAGACTGGATGAGACGCTGCGCCGGTTGTTGCCGGAACTGCTGGCGGTGTTGCGAACCGGCGAGTCGGCTCAGACCCGGTTGGAGTGGTTGACGCCGCCGAACTGACCGCCGGCGACGCGGGGATACAACGTGTCCAGCGCCTCCGGCTCGACCCGAATCACCTCGATATCGCCCTTGCGGGTGAAGTTCCAGCCGTGCGCCTGTTGCGTGCCAAAGATCGCATAGGAGAGGATGGAATAGCCGCGCAGGCCAATTCGATCCGCAATCTTCATCGTGGTGTTCGCCCGTTCCAGCGCCTTGCTTTGAATGCCATTCCCGTTCATATCCCTCTCCTCGAATCGTGAGCCTTGACCAGGGTTGCGGTGATAATCAAGTTATCGGCGGCGGCAGCCCAGTCTGTAGACATCATCCGCTGATTTGGACTGCGCTGTCGCTGCGCGAAATCTGACCAGGATTAAGCAATTTTAACGCCAATTTTTTGCGGAAAATCTTTAGCGGTCGCCGTGTTCTGCTTCCGGGCCGGTCTGGGGCGGGATGGTGAACTGATGGGTTGCCCGCCACTCCTTAATTTTCTGTTCCGCTTGGGCAATTTGCGCCGGAGTCATCTTGGCCGCGATCTCCCGCTTGGCCTGAGGCCCCTGACTATCGCCCTGGCTGTCGGCCATCGCATACCAGAAATAGGCTTGCACCGGGTCCGCCGCTCCGCCTTCGCCTTCCTCGTACATGATGCCCAGATTGATTTGCGCCTGCGGCAGACCTTGTTCAGCGGCTTTGCGATACCACTCTATGGCTTTTTGGTCGTCCATCGGCACGCCATGGCCGTGGTCATACAAAACGCCCAGGTTGAACTGGGCAAAAGCAAAACCCTGTTCCGCGAGGGGCCGGACAATCGCCAATTCGGTCGCATAATCGCCGCGCTCGTGGGCCGTTCTGGCCCGATCCCAGTCGCCACCGGCCCATACTGGCGCAGCCCACAGCCAGCCGCTGACTACACACAATCCAATCAATCGCTTCATAGAGATTCACTCATGCTTCGGGGGTCGATGGAGAAATTCCGCATCATGCTGACGCACAGCCGGAGGCGCGGCGGTTCACGCCCAGCGTAAATCGTCATTGTTGTTCCAGGCGCAAGCCAGGGACGCCCATCCCGCCATCCAGGCGTGATAAAGGTGACTGTTCGGGACGTAAGGATTGCGATCCTCACCCCGGCTGGCCGCTTCAACACCTTGTCGGAAGGCGTGATGGAGAAGCGGCGCAAGTTTTTTCGAGACGTCGTTCGAGCTGCGCATGAGTTGAATAAAAGAGCCACACCAATTTGAAGTCTGTTGCTTATTTGACAGCATTTTTATTTATTTTGCAACTTTGTTGCGCTGATGCTATCGGCTTGCAACCGGTACAGGCTGGCGTAGCGACCGTTATGGGCCAGCAATTCAGCATGCTGACCTATTTCG
>JBDHRB010000038.1:0-10563 GCA_039807355.1 Candidatus Competibacteraceae bacterium | reverse complement strand
CGTCAGGCTGATCTCGACTGTTCATCAGCGCATGTTATTGAATGCGTGCGGTTATCCGAGGCGCTGGCGGCGGTGCGCAATCGACCTGCGCCGGGATTGGCCGAGATGCTGGAAGCGGCGCAAACCGTGTTGACCACCGGCGAAGACGCGCCCTTGCGCTTGATCCGCCAGGATTTAATCATCGGTCGCCGTTTCGGGGCGGTGGCGGACGGCGCGCCGACCGTGCCGCTCCAGCGCGATCTGGAACAGCAGCGCAAAACCCTGCGCCTCAAGGTCAGCGCCACCCAGGAAACCCTCAAACTCGATTTGCGCGAAGAGATCAACCGCGCTCGCAGCCAGTTTCTGTATCGCCTGGGGTTGCTGCGCGTGCCGTGGGGGCAAGTCACTGAAGCGCGTGGCGGCAAAGGCACGTTTTGGGAAACCTGGACGCTGCAATGGCAGCCGGAGTTCGCTCTGGCGGTGATCGAAGCTGCGCCTTACGGCAATACCGTGGCGGAAGCCGCAACCGCGTTCGCGCAGCGTCGGACGGTGGAAGCGCCTGATCTGCCGGCGCTGACCGAGCTGGTTCGGCAACTGCTGCTCGCCGATTTGCCGGAGGCGCTGGCGGCGGCGATGCAGGCGCTGGAAAATCGCGCCGCCCTGACCGGCGACCTGCCGCAGTTGATGAGCGCGATGCCGCCGCTGGCGCAGGTGGCCCGCTATAGCGATGTGCGCAACACCGACGCGGAGCAGGTGTTGCGGGTGTTCGACGGCCTGCTGGCGCGGGTGTGCATCGGCTTGATCGTGGCCGTGCAGGCGCTGGATGATGAGGCGGCGGCGGACCTGGCGGAACGCATCGGCGGCCTGCATCAGGCGATCAAACTGGTCGATCATCCCGATCATCAAAGCGCCTGGTTGAACGCGCTGCGCCAGGTCGCAGACGCCAGCGGCGCACATGATCGGGTGCGCGGTTTGGCCGCCCGGATTTTGCTCGATGAACAGGCCGATGCGGCTGAAGACGCCGCCGCCCGGATGAGTCGGGCCTTGAGTCGGGCCGCTGCGCCAGACGCCGCTGCGGCGTGGCTGGAAGGCTTTCTCAGCGATGGCGGGACCATTCTGGCCCATGATCAGGCGCTGTTCGGGCTGGTCGATCAGTGGGTGGTCAGCCTGAACGTCGAGCATTTTATCCAGGTGTTGCCGTTGGTGCGGCGCACCTTCGCCACCTTTCCCGCGCCAGTGCGTCGGCAAATCGGCGAACGAGTGAAACGGGCCTCCCATCCCATCGCCTCCACCGCAGCGGCGCTCTCGGCGCAGGATTGGGATATGGCCCGTGCCGAGGCGCTGATTCCGACCCTCAAGCGGATTTTGGGCATCGACTCGCCAACATGAACGCAATTTCCGATCAAGAACGTCTGCGCCGCTGGCGCTTGCTGCTCGGCGGCCCTGCCGCCGATGGCACCGGGTGCGCACTGCTCGGCGCGGACCTCGCCATGGACCGGGCGCTGGCGTCGCTGTACGACCCCGGTGCGGAAGGCAGTGAGGACCTGAACGAAAACCGCCCGCGCAAAGGCGGTTCCGGGCCATCGCAACCCAGCGTGGCGCGTTGGCTGGGCGATATTCGCCAATACTTCCCCAGCAGCGTAGTGCGGGTCATGCAAAAGGACGCGCTGGAGCGGCTGAATCTGCACCGGCTGCTATTGGAGCCGGAGCTGCTGGAGGCGGTCGAGCCGGATGTGCATCTGGTGGCTAATTTGCTGGCGTTGCGCGGGGTGATGCCGGCCTCGACCAAGGAAACGGCGCGGCGGGTGGTGCAGAAGGTGGTGGATGAACTGATGCGCCGCTTGCAGGAACCGTTGCGCTCGGCGGTGAGCGGGGCGCTGAACCGGGCGGAACGCAACCGCCGTCCGCGTTTCGCCGAGATGGACTGGCCGCGCACTATCCGCGCCAATCTGCGCCATTACCAGCCGGATTATCAAACGATTGTCCCGGAAACGCGCATCGGCTTTGGCCGGAAACGCCAGCGCACCCAGCGCCAGGTGATCCTGTGCATCGACCAAAGCGGTTCCATGGCCGCGTCCATCGTCTATTCCAGCATCTGCGGCGCGGTGATGGCTTCGCTGCCGGCGGTGAAAACCCATCTGGTGGTGTTCGATACCGCGGTGGTCGATCTGACCGACCATCTCGATGATCCGGTGGAATTGCTGTTCGGCACGCAACTGGGCGGCGGCACCGACATCAACCGGGCGGTCGGTTATTGCCAAAGCCTGATTCAGGACCCAACCAATACCATCTTGGTGCTGATTTCCGACCTGTTTGAAGGCGGCGTTGAGGAAAATCTGCTGCGCCGCGCCCGCGATTTGGTGCAAAGCGGCGTCCAGCTCATCGCCCTGCTGGCGCTGTCTGACAGCGGCGCTCCGGCCTATGACCGGGATTTGGCGGCGAAGCTTGCTGTGCTCGGCGCACCCAGTTTTGCCTGCACGCCGGATTTATTTCCCGACCTGATGGCTGCCGCGATTAAACGGGAAGACATTACCCAGTGGGCGGCGCAACATGAGCTGATTACCGCCCGCCGCTCCGACGTTTGAAGGCGTCGGGGTGGCGATAGCGCCCTTTTCCACCTGGAGGCCCATCGCCATGCCTGAATTGACCTTGACCGAACAGCTTACCGAACTGATTGCCGCGAAACCCGTCGCGCCGACCGACCTGGAGCAGGCGGCTTTGCTGGTGTTGGATGCCATGGCCAACGCCTTGGCCGGTCGGGCCACCGAACCCGGCGCGATTTTGCAACGCTGGGCCAGCGCCAACGACGCCATTGACGCCGACCGCAGCGCCTTTTTACTCGGCTCGCTGACCCATATTCTGGAAACCGACGATTTGCATCGAGCCTCGGTGGTGCATCCGGGCTGCGTGGTGGTGCCAGCGGCCTGGACCGTAGCGGTGCGGGAAGGTCTGCGCGGCCATGCGATGCTCAAGGCGGTGCTGTGGGGATTTGAAGCGGTGACTCGGGTCGGCATGGCGGTTGGTCCGGCCCATTACCGGCTGTGGCATAACACCGCAACCTGCGGACCTTACGGTTCAGCAATGGCGACGGCGGCGTTGTTGCAACTGAGTCCGGCGGCGACCGTACATGCCCTGGGCAATGCCGGCACCCAGTCGGCGGGATTGTGGCAATTTCTGGAAGCGGGGACCATGACCAAGCACCTGCACGCTGGACGAGCGGCGGAGGCTGGAGTTTTGGCCGCGGATCTGGCGGGTTTTGGCTTTACCGGGCCGCCGAATATTCTGGAAGGGGCGAAAGGCTGGTTTGCCGCCACTTGTCCCGATGCTGACCCTGCGGCGGTGACCCGCGACCCGGACGCGCCTTGGCAATTGTTGCAAACCTCGATTAAACCGTGGCCGTCCTGCCGGCATACCCATCCGACCATCGACGCCGCCCACGAACTGCGGCGGCGGATCGCAGCGGAACCCCTGGAAAGCATCACCGTGGAAACTTATCCGGCGGCCCTGGAAGTGTGTGACCGCCCGGTTCTCCAGAGCGATTATGAAGCCAAGTTTTCGCTCCAACATTGCGTGGCGGCGGCGCTGACCCGGGAAAACGTTGATTTTGCTGCGTTTAATGATGCGGCGCGCAACGAGTTGGCGGATTTGCGCGAGCGGGTGAGGTTGCGAGTGGCGGAACCCTACGCCTCGGCCTATCCGCAGGCTTGGGGCGGCGCGGTCACCGTGACCTTGCGCGGCGGCGAACAAGTGACGGCGCGGCGCACCCACGCCAAGGGCGATCCTGAAGCGGCGCTGTCGCCGGTCGAATTGATCGCCAAGGCGCGAATGCTGATGGTTTATGGCGGGGTGCGCGAACCAGACCGTTTGATTGATGCGATTTTGGCCTTGTCGGATGACGCGCCGCTGCCATCTTTGCCTTGAAATCGTTGTGATTTGCGCAGCGCAGCAAAATTTTTCGAGATAACTGGTTGTTTGTAAAATAAAATGTTGTTTTTTGCCGAAAAACAACGAAAAGCAGTATCTTTTTGCGAAAGAGTTTGTTAAGATAACTTCCGTGTAGCAGGCATTAGTTGCTTCTCCTCAGTCTGCTGCACATCCTCCTTTGGTGGTTTTTGGCCGGACACCCTGTCCGGCCCTTTTTATTTCCGGCGCAGAAAAAACCACCGACGCTGATCTTGACCCGCATTGTGTTATTTTTTGTACAGAGTCAATCCAGGAGTCGATGATGGATACGGTAACGTACACCTATGCGCGCCAGCACTTTGCCGATGTGATGCGCCAAGTTAATGATGACCATGCGCCGATCCTGGTGACCGCCCAGCGCGGTAAACCGGTCGTCATCATGTCATTGGAGGATTATCACGCTCTGGAAGAAACTGCCTATGTGCTGCGCCATCGGAAAGGAGCCGAGCGGTTGATGGAGGCTGTTGCAGAATTGCGCAATGGCGGGGGCGAATGCAGAGAATTAATCAGTGACGATTAAGTTTGCGACCAAGGGATGGGAAGATTATCTCTACTGGCAAGCGACGGATCGGGCCATGCTCAAGCGCATCAATCAACTCATTAAGGATATTGAGCGCGATCCTTTTTCCGGGATGGGCAAGCCTGAACCGCTCAAGCATCATTTGAGCGGATTCTGGTCGCGGCGCATTGATCGCGGTCATCGGCTCGTATACGCAGTTGAAGACGGGATTGTCCTGATTGCCCAGTGTCGTGATCACTATTAAAAATAAAAAACCCCGCTGGCGCGGGGTCGGATTTCAGGTCAGCCGTTCAGGTGCCGGGATTAATCGTCGCCGGACATCACGCCGAGAATTTGCAACAGGCTGATGAACAGGTTGAAAAGGGTGATGTACAGACTGACGGTGGCCATGATGTAGTTAGTCTCGCCGCCATGGATGATTTCGCTGGTTTGCCAGAGGATCATCCCGGACATCAGCAGAATGAACATCCCGGATACCGCTAGCGACAGCATCGGCATGTTGAACAGCATTCCGCCCAGACCGGCCAGGAACGCCACCAGGACGCCGACCATCAGGAACCCGCCCATGAAGCTGAAGTCCTTGCGGCTGATCACCGCATAGCCGGACAGCGCCAGGAAGATCACGCCGGTGCCGCCCAGCGCGGTCATCACCACCTGCGAGCCATTCGGCATACTCAGGTAGAAGTTCAGAATTGGCCCCAGGGTATAGCCCATGAAGCCGGTCAGCGCGAACACCGCCGCCAGACCCCAGGCGCTGTTGCGCAGCCGGGTGACGACGAACAGCAGGCCGAAGTAGCCGCCCAGCGTAATCAACCAATGCAGCGGCGCGGCGTTCGTGGCCATGGCGACGCCGGCGGTCAGACCGCTGAACAGCAGGGTCAGCGCCAACAGCATGTAGGTGTTGCGCAACACCTTGTTGGCTACTGGCGCTTCATCCGCAACCAGCGTCACCGGCGCTTTGGCCAGTAGGTCGTTTCTCTGCATCATCGTTCAGGAACCTCCTCAGGGTGTGGGAACTGCTCATATTGACATTGGGCGAACGCAAACGGTTCATTCCCGATCATTGCAAGTTTCCCATGATATAGGGATGTCCGGCGCTTTTTCAAAGCCTGCCGCCGCGTTTCAGATCAAGATACTGATTGACCATGGCGGCGGGCAGGCGTTGCGGCGGCGCGTCGATGACTATCCCGCCCAAATGGCGCAGCTCGTTTTGCGCCCGGTCGCGCTGCAATTGGTAATGGCAGGCGGTGGCGTAAAGCTGGGCCTGGGCCAGATCGTCAATCGGCTGGGTCAACAGCTCATCGAGTACCAGTTCGCGCAAATTGGCGATCAGTGTTAGGTGTCGCCGGCTTAACAGCGCGATAGCCGGGCGCAGATCGTCCTGATCCTCGTCGCGCAGGTTGGTGAGCAGCACGATCAGCGCCCGTTTCCGTTGCCGAGTCAGGATCAGATGGGCCATTTCCGCGTAATCGGGTGGCTCCAGAGTCGGTTGCAGGTCATAGACCGTGTTAATCAGTCGAGTCAGCAGACCCGGCCCCGGTCGGGGGGCCAGCCAGCGTTGTTCGCCGCCGAAGCTTTGCACGCCGACCGCATCGCCTTGCCGCAGCGCGACATAGGCCAGCAGGATCATCGCGTTCAGGGCATGGTCGAAATGGCTGAGATCATCGTCTTGGGCGCGCATCCGTCGGCTACAGTCGAGCAGAAACAGCACGGTCTGATGGCGCTCGTCCTGATATTCGCGGGCGATCAGCTTGCGGGTGCGGGCAGTAGCTTTCCAGTCGATCTGGCGCAAGCTGTCGCCGATGCGATATTCGCGCAACTGGTGAAAATTTTGCCCTGCGCCGCGTCGCCGCTGCGCGTGAATGCCCATCAGGGCTTGGCGCTGCGCCGCCGCCAAGCGGATGTAGCGGGCGATGGCGGCGAAATCGGGATAGACGCGCACTGTGGCCGGTTCGCCGAGACGGTCATCGCGTTGCCACAGTCCCTGCGGCGACGCCAGCCCAATTTGCACTGGCGCAAAGACCCATTCACCGCGCACGACTGGGCGGAGTCGATAGCTGAGTTCAGCCCAACCCTGAGCGTCTACCGTCAGGCGTTGCGGCAGATCAGCGCACTCGGCGGCGGCGGTCGGGTAGTGGTCGAAGACGGTCAGCGCGAGAGCCTGGCTTGCCGGATTATCGAAGCGCAGGCGGATGGTTCGCCATGCGCCCAACGGCAGTGCGGGCGGCATCAGGCGTTTGACCAGCGGCAACGGGCGCAGATAAAGGCGCAAGGCGTCGCGGGCAGCGACGGTGAGCAGCAGAGCGCCGGCCAACAGCCAGTATCCAGTCATTTCCGGCCAGAATGCCGGGAGCAGGCCGAGCAAGGTCCAACCGGCCAGCCAATGCAGCAGAAGCAGGGTGGGAATGAGGGAAAGGCGCATGATAGGTTAGGCGGCGGGCGGTTACGTTATTATGTTCAGTATAATCGTCAATCGAAATCAACAGCTACAGAGGTCTGAAAATGAACACGCCGGTTCGCCGTAATCTGCCGATAGGCATTCAGACCTTCGCCAAGATTCGTGAAGGTGATTATTATTATGTTGATAAAACCGCCGTGGCGTTCGATTTGGCGCGGATCGGCGGTTATTATTTTCTCTCCCGCCCGCGCCGTTTTGGCAAGAGTTTATTTCTGGATACGCTGAAGGAACTGTTCGAGGGCAATGAGCCGCTGTTTCGCGGCTTGTATATTTATGATCGCTGGGATTGGTCAATTCGCTATCCAGTGTTGCGGATTAGTTTTGGCGGTGGGGTAGTTAAAAATCAAGCAGATTTAAATAGCATGATTCATGGGCAACTCTCCAGCCATGAACAGTGCTTTCAGTTACCGGCCCATTTTGATGATTTTCCGAATCGCTTTTGAGATTTAATTCAGCGCTTACATCTCAAGCTAGGTCAGCGCGTGGTGAAATATCGCAACGAAGGCTGGCCGATTACCCTGATTGGGGTGGAGTTCAGTCGGGAGAGCCGAAATATCGTGGGGTTTGAGATTGAAGCGGCGTGAGGCAGGCTAAGATTTTATACCCTATTCGTTCACTTTCAGCGTGCATTTGCTAGCACAATACGCTAGCATTAGGTAGTGAACAAAAGACATCGCAAAACGCTGCGGGCCATCTTTGCCAAACCAACGTCGTCCTCAATCATTTTTGCAGATGTTGAGGCTTTGATCGTCGCTTTGGGTGGAGAGGTTTATGAGCGCGAAGGTTCTCGCGTCAAGATCGTACTCCATGGCGAGCAGTGGCGATGTCACCGGCCTCATCCTGGCAAAGAGGCTAGACGCTATCAAGTTGAAGAAATCCGAGAATTGCTTGAGCGTGTTGGAGTACGACCATGAACACCATGCATTATAAAGGCTATACGGCGCGCATTGAGTTCGACGAGCGCGACAACATTTTTATTGGTCGTGTTCTCGGCGTGCGCAGCATAATCAGTTTTCATGGCGAAACAGTTTCTGAGCTTCGCCATGAGTTTGAGTTTGCCATTGAAGACTTCTTATGCGATTGCAAGGAACAAGGGGTCAAGCCAGAAAAACCGGCCTCAGGTAAGCTCATGCTGCGAGTTCCACCGGAAGTTCACGGGGCGGCTATCGTCGCGGCTCAGGCCTCTGGGAAGAGTCTGAATCAATGGGCAACGGAAGTGCTGCAAAATGCCGCGCACGCATAAAATTCGCTGCGGGGATGACAGAACCATAAGCTGAGGTAGGCATTCGCCGTGACCCGCTGATCGGGGTCATGGTGTAACTCCAAATTAATCCTTAAGCTGCTTGCTTGATGATTGGCTGTGGAACTTGCTCACCGTGCGCTTGATAGCTGTCTTTGACTAAACGCCACGCAACCCGTAATTCAGCAATGGCTTGTTCTGGCGTTGCGCCTCCCGCTGAGATATTAGGTCGCTCGATGAAGCAAGCAATCCAGTCTCCATCTTCATCAAGCAGCAACCGCACGTCGAAGCCGTCAAAGTCGCTCAAGGATTTTCCCTCTGGTAAATTTCGAGAAACTGCCTGACTTTCCCACGCCGGAGCGTGGGAACGAGAATATCAACGGTTCAGGCGACGAGCCGCTTGGGTTGTACCGGTTTTGGAGGCAGCGATACCGGGGGTATTTTCATTGTCTGTTCGATGCGTTTGATATCTTCGGCGATGGCCTTTAGATCGAAGCCAAATTGGCGGGCATGAGCTTCCCGGACCCGGTGAATTTCCTCGATGATCGGATCAGTCCACATTGCGGTCTCCTAACAGTTCTTCAGGGGTGCAGATCACCGGCGAGCGAAATCCTGCGGCTTCACAGAGGATCGTGATCAGCGACCGGCATTGGCGATATGTGCGCAATTCCAGGTCAATAGATAATCCATGCCATTAACCGCTGCGACGGCAATATGAAGGGCATCTTCTTTAGCCTTCGTTGGCAAGGCTGCCCCCGTCAACAGCCGTTGTGCGAGATCGACGGCCGCATCGTTCACCGCCAAGCTTGGGATGCCGTCAATCAAGGCGAGCCGCCGGGCCGCCGCATCTACATCGCCGAAACCCGCTTCGTTGATCACCAGGGCCGACACATAAAGTTGCCACTGCCACCGTATTTCCCACCATTCGCAGGTGATCTGCTGGTGGCCTGCGACAATCAGATCCCGGCTCGGACGCGCCGTCAGATAACTGATGACCGAGGTTTCGAGATAGATTGTCTGCTTGATATCCTGTCCCACGGGAATGCTCCGAGGTGATTGAAACGCTGTCTACGCATTTTGTCACTCTATGAGCGCTGACGCCATCACGCCGAATACGGCACGGTTTGTTCGATCCGGTTGTTGGAACATTGGTTTGGCAAGCTGCCAACTCTGCAACTGACACAGGGTCTGTAAATGGCTGAGGCGGAGAGGGTGCGTGTTAGCACCCCCTTGTTCGTCACGATTTAGCTGCGCCGCCGCCGCCGCACAACACCCATCCCGACTAAACCGATACCCAACAATGCCAAACTGGCGGGTTCAGGTATCGTATTATCAGGCTCTACATAAGAGGCAATGGTGAATACCTCTAGTGCGCCGATCTGCATGTTTGTGCCATTATAAATACTGTTATCGACAATCGAACGCCCGTCATGAGAACCATAGGAATATCCATAGGAGTATCCTATAGATAAATTGTAGTTGACATAAATATCATGACCTGAACCGAATGTTGGACCGTAATTAGGCTCATTGTAGGTTTGATAATATCCAGCAGCCCAAAAAGTGTCAGTATTCTGCGCTTTTTTTATCGAGTCGGTTAGGTTAAAAATGAAAGCCGTCCGGTCAGATGGATTAGCAGAATAATTGTAATTATACGTTGAATTCCAACTTAACGGATTATATCCGCCAATAGTTTTCCAGGTTACGCCGTTATCTTCCGACGCACTCATCAAAGAGAACGTGGGGCCTTTATTATCAGCAGCATTATGGAAATCAATGCTAGTGTTGCCTTGAGTCTTGGTGAAAATATTAGTCAGGGTCAATTCCCCTGAACCTAGCCAGTTTTCAAGTTGGTCGAGGCCCAATAGGTCAAGTAGGGTTGAACCCCCGACGATTGCCCCCGCATAGACGGGCAAACTGGTGCCGGTGGTCAGACCGAGTAGCAGGGGCAGGGCGAGCAGGGTGGAAGTGCGTGTAGTCATGACAGTATTTCCTTGTTGGTTATGTTGAATTACCGCCCTGTAATATGCAAAAAAAACCAAATTTTAACTTATTGAAAATAAAGTACTTAAATTTGAGCAACCGATTTGATTGTAAAAAATCCTGACACTGGAACCGGCCTTCACCGGGTTGATTTCGTTTTTCGCAGTGGGTTTTGCCGTGTTTTTGTACAGTTAACAGGCTACACTCGACTTTCTAGATTTGCCCGAATTGTCAATTTATTTTGACAATTATAATTAAAATAAACCGAACGAAACCAGTCTGAATTTATAATATAAGCTATTGTTTATAATAAACATTATTAATAATCATTGAATAATCGGGCATCCACGCCTCCTGCGGAACAGGGAATGCGGTGTAAGAAATCCTGACAAACATCGCATGATTGTCAGGAAATTTTAC
>JBDHRB010000037.1:0-10851 GCA_039807355.1 Candidatus Competibacteraceae bacterium | reverse complement strand
CCAGCAGCAAACCTCAGCGATGCCATTGCCATGTTGCGATAGGTCTCAGCGGGTTAAACGCCAGGACAGCCAGCGCACGGCTTGTCCTGGGAGCGGATTTTGTGCGGAGGCGACCGTTTCTGCACTGACCGTTGCGCCAGCCCCAACCTGGGCGGTCACGGCGATATGATAAACGCCCGAAGCGCCGCCGGAGAAGAAGGGGGACGCCGGATTCGTCGGCAACGGCGGCAGCGCGCCGTCGCTGGCTGCCTGGGCGCGAACGTTCACATAGTCCGCCAGGGTTTGTTCATCGAGGCCGGTCACAGTGCGCAATACCGCCAGGGAGGCCAGTTGCGCGTCAATCCCGGCCATCTGCGTTTCCGTAGTGGTCAGCTCGACCAGACGCTGCGCGACTTGCGGGGCCATGCCGGGAATTTGCTGCAACTCATCAACGCTGTCAAACGGGGCGTTCTTCGGGCCGGGCCGTCCGGCGTTGTGATATTCGGCGCTTTCGGCGCCGCCGGACGCGGTTTGATCGTCCGGATCGCGCCAGTCGGCAATCGCTAAAGCCAGACGCTCCGCCTCCGCTTCTTCCACACCCACGCTAAGCAAAACCTGCCGGAGTAATTGAGGATCGGCCTGATTCAGGTTAATCCGTCCGGCGGCGTCTTCAATGCGGATGCGCACCCGCCCGCCGCCGAATTCCCAGTCATGGGCGTCACCATTGGCCGACCATTGTTTTTGCATTTCCGGGTTGAGTTGCCAGGCCAGCGCATAGACGGCGCCAGCTTCGGCCAGGGCGCGGGCCTGCGCTCGCTCAACCGTGCTGGTCGCCAGTCGGGTCTCGACGCGCATCGAGTAGGCGAAACCGCCGGCCATCATTGCCAGCAACGTAATGATCCATAACACGATAACCAGCACCATGCCGCGCTGGCGGTTGTTGAATGCTGCGTTCACCAGGGTTTCCCTTCCGGCAAGGCGGCGACCAAATCCGGCCAGGCCTCACCATGCAGATTGAGGTTCAACCGCACCAGCCGGGGGCGCTGTTCGGCGTTGCTCCAATCAGTGCGCCATTGCGCGGAAGATTCCGGCTGATCCGGTTCAACGCCAAAATACGCCCATTCCACCTGAGAAACGCCTTCCAGCAACACGGTCTCGCGCTGTTCACCGGCTTCGGGATCGGTGGGCAAATAGGGACGCCAGCGTATCCACAAGCGACCGTCCGCCGCTTCAATTCGCACCCGATATAAACCGCCCTGCCCTAACTGGGCCAGCATCGGCGCAATAAATTCGATCTGATCGGCCTGGCCGGTGAAGGTGACGACCCGTTGCTGCTGATCATTGGTGTGATAGGCGGCCAGCGACTGGGTTAATTGCCGACGCAGAAACTCCTGGGTCAGTCGCAAGCGGTTGGTGGCTTCAGCGCGCTGTTCGCCGCCGTCCCAACTGTTCAAACCGAGACGCAAGCCGCTGTAAAGCACGACCAGCACCAGGCCCATCAGGGTGATAGCGACGATCAATTCCAGCAAAGTGAAGCCGGACTGGCGCAACCCAGGGCGAGCGGTCAGCGTCATTTCAGCCTCCTGCGGCCTGCAACGACACCAAACGGAGTGTTTCCAGCGTCACCGAACGATTCCGCATCAATCCCGACCAATACACCTCGACGCTGACCCGATAGGCCCTGGCGCGGATTTGCTCAGGATCCGGCAGACCTTCGCTATAGGCGCTCACCGTGCTGCGCCAGGAAAACCGTTCGTTGACCGGCCCGCTGCGTTCGCCTTCGACCAACGGCGCTTCCCGGCCCACCGCCGCCAGAATCGACTCTGCGTACAAAGTCGCCTGGGTGTAGTCCTCGGCCAGACCGGCATTGCGCAGGCCGGTGGCGAAGGCTTGCAACAACACGCCGAGCGAAATGCTGAGAATGGCGAAAGCCACCAGCACTTCCAGCAGGGAAAAGCCGCGCTGGCGAATCACGGTCGCGCTTCCTGCTCGACGATGGCAATCGCGCCGGTCAGCCAATCGACATTCACCCGGTAGGCCAGCTTCGGGCCGCTGACAGTGATCGCGCCGCCGGTGGAGCTGCCGTCCGGGAAAAAGCGGATGCCGCCCTGATCACGGTCGAGTAGCTCGGATTGCGCGGTATAAAGGTGCAGGGCGACGCTGCTGGGCAAAGCGACTGTGCGGGAATCACCGCTGACGGCAAAGCGGCGACCCGCCAAATCGAGCAACAACACCGCTTCCTGCTGGCGGGTCACCGCTTCATTGCGGGCATTGCGCAGACCGGCGGCCAGTTGCCGCACCGCGCCGCGCAATTCCGTCGCACCGCTCATCCCAGACAACAGCGGCGGGGTAATCGACACCAGCAGGACGCCGATCACCAGCGCGACCAGCACTTCCAGCAGGGTAAAACCGAGTTGCCGCTGCACGATCCGGGTCTACTGCCAGCTCACCACATCCTGATTTTCGCCGTCGCCGCCCTCGGCGTTATCCGCGCCCAGCGAATAGAGATCAAAAGCGCCGCCGCTGTGCTGGCCCGGCGAGCGGTATTGGTAATCGTTACCCCACGGGTCTTTGGGGATCAGGTTCTTGCGCAGGTAGGGGCCGTTCCAGCGCGCTGCGCCGGGCGGCTGCGCCACCAGCGCCTGCAAACCCTCGTTGGTATTGGGATAACGCCCCATATCCAAACGGAAGGCGTCCAGCGCAGTGCTGAAGTCTTCGATCTGCAACTTGGCGGTTTTGGTGTTCGCGCCGCCCAGGTATTTCATCACCTGCGGCCCGACCAGCCCGGCCAGCAGGCCGAGAATCACCAGCACTACCAACAATTCAATCAGGGTAAAACCGCGCAAGCGGCGAAAAGCGTGTTGTTTCATTGAATCAATACCTGAAAATTGCGTTGAGCGGCGTTCAGAACGCCAGCTCGTTCAAACTGAGAATCGCCACCAAAATGGACATGATAATGCCGGCGATGATCACGCCCAGCCCCAGAATCAGCGCCGGCTCCAACAGGGTGAGCATCCGTTTGACCGCGGTTTGCACTTCGCCATCGTAGGTGTCGGCCACCTGGAGCAGCATTTCCTGCAACTGGCCGGTTTCCTCGCCGACCCGGATCATCTGCACCGCCAGCTTGGGAAAGTTTCCGGCGTCCTGCAACGGTTCAGCTAATCCTCGCCCGGTCTTGACCTGTTCAGCCACCTCACCAAGCGCCATCGCCAGCACCTGGTTGGTCAGCGTTTCCCGGACAATGGTCAGCGCATTCAACAAGGACACGCCATTGCCCAGTAACGTTCCCAGGGTCCGCGCCAATCGCGCCATTTCCACCTTGGCGATAAAGTCGCCAAACAGCGGCAAACCGAGAAACCAGCGATCCCAGCGGGCGCGACTGGCCGGCTGACTGAGTTGCTGACGCAGCGCCGCAACGATCAGCGCCAGGGCTATCAGCCCGGCCCACCAGTAATGGCGAAAGCCGTCGCCGACAGCGATGACGATTTGCGTAGCCAGCGGCAGGGCTTTGCCGGCGTCGGCGAACAGTTGTTGAAACTGCGGGACGACGAACGTCAGCAAAATAATCACCGACAACGCCGAAACCGACAGCAGAATGATCGGATAGATCAGCGCCGAAGTGACGGTTTCCCGCAAGGCCTGCGAGCGTTCCAGAAATTCGGTGAGCCGTTTCAGCACCACTTCCAGCGCCCCGCCAGCCTCGCCAGCGCGGATCATGTTCAGGTAGAACCGTGAAAATGCGCCCTGCGCCTCCAGCGCGTCGGCCAGCGCAGAACCGCCGCGCACTTTTTCCTGGACCCCCCCCAGCAACGCTTGAGACTGTTCATCCTCGCTGACGCTGATCAGAATGGTCAGCACCCGATCCAGCGGCATCCCGGCATGAAGGAGATTAGCCAACTGCTGGGTCAGCAACGCCACAGTTTTGCGGGAAAGCGTCCGCCGCTTGCCGAATAGCGGTTGACCGAGACCGCCGCGCAAAAACCCGCCTTGGGCCGGAGTCACCGATAGCGGCAATAAACCCTGATCGCGCAGCCGTTCCACCGCTGCTTCGGGACTAGGGGCCTCGATCTCATCGCGCAGCAGCTCGCCGGCGCTGTCCACGGCTTCATAGCGATAGCGGGGCATCAGCCTTCCTGCTCCTGTTGCGTGGTCACCCGCAGCACTTCCTCAAGGGTGGTGACGCCCGCTACCGCCTTGCGCAAGCCGTCCTCATACAGGGTTTCCATGCCTTCCTGCTGGGCCTGGGCCTGCAACACGGTGGCGTCGGCGTGTTTCAACACTAGCCGGCGCAGCGGATCGCTCATAGTCAGAAATTCCATGATCGCCGCCCGACCGCGATAGCCGGTTCCGCCGCATTGTTCACAGCCGACCGCTTTGTACAAAAGAATTTCCCCGGAATCGCTGTAACGCTGCAAGCGCAACTCTTCCACCAGCTCCGGCAGCGCCGGCGCTGGCTGGCGGCATTGCGGACAGAGCAACCGCACCAGGCGCTGGGCCAGAATGCCGTTGATGGTCGAGGTCAGCAAATAGTCATCGACGCCCATGTCCAGCAACCGGGTCACGCCGCCGGCGGCGTCGTTGGTGTGCAGGGTGGATAACACCAGGTGGCCGGTCAGCGCCGACTGCACCGCAATCGCAGCGGTTTCCAGATCGCGCATTTCGCCGATCATAATCACGTCCGGGTCTTGCCGAACTATCGAGCGCAGGGCGTTGGCAAAGGTCAGGTTAATCTGCGCCTTGACCTGAATCTGGTTGATGCCTTCCAGTTGATACTCGACCGGGTCTTCCACGGTGAGAATCTTGCGTTCGGGGGTATTCAGGGTTTGCAGCGCGGTATACAGGGTGGTGGTCTTGCCGCTGCCGGTCGGGCCGGTAACCACGATGATGCCGTGCGGCATGGATAAAACATTCAAAAAGCGCTTGAGGGTGTGCGGACTGAAGCCGAGCGCGGCGAAATCCAGCACCACGCTGGCCTTGTCGAGAATGCGCATCACCACGCTTTCGCCCCACAGGGTCGGCACAGTCGAGACGCGCAAATCAATTTCCTTACCCTGCGCCCGCAACTGAATGCGCCCGTCCTGCGGCAGGCGGCGCTCGGCGATGTTCAATTTCGCCATGATCTTGATGCGCGAGATGACCGCTGCGGACAGCCGCGACGGCGGCGATTCGACCTCGCGCAATACGCCGTCCACCCGGTAACGGACTTTCAAGCGATTCTCGAACGGCTCGATGTGAATATCCGAGGCGCGGGATTCGACTGCGCGGGCGATCATCAGATTGACCAGGCGGATCACCGGCGCTTCGCTGGCCAGGTCTTTGAGGTGCTGAATCTGCTCTTCGTCGGTGAGATCGTCGGCCAGGCCAATCGAATCGACGATCTGGCCCATCGCCGAGCGACCGCTGCCGTACAGCCTAGCGAAAGCGACTTCCAGTTCCGAAGCCACCCCGACCTGCGCCAGGATGGTCTTGCCGGTCGCCACCCGCAGCGCCGTCAGCACATAGTCATCGGTGGGATTGGCCATCGCCACGGTCAGACCCTGTTCGTCTTCGGCCAGCGGAATCACCCGGGCGTCCTTGAGAAAGCGCGGCGCGAGCGCCTCATGGGTGACTGGGGTTTCCGGGTAATCGACCGGGCGCACCAACGGCAGTTGCAGTTGCGCCGCCAGCGCCTCGGCCAAGTCGCGTTCGGAAACCAGCCCCAGTTTCAGCAGCAGCGTATCGAGCGCCTCGCCGGCGCTTTCCTGCACCCGCCGGGCGCGCTGCAAATCGGCTTCAGTCAGCTTCTGGTGGGCGACCAGCAGTTCGCCAAGGTCCACGCTCATCAGCATACGGTCAGGAACCCAGCATGGCATCCAGGCCGGCCTGCCACGGGCGCGGCTGTATGCCAAATCGCTCGGCCAGCTTGGCGCAGTCCAGCACCGAGTTGATCGGTCGGGCCGCCGGGGTCGGGTAGGCTGCGGTGGTGATCGGGGTCACGCTCTGCACGATCAGCGGCTCCGGCGCGGCTGGCGCGGCTTTGCGGCTGCGCCGTTTCGGCGTAACCCGTTCTTCCTCCCGCGCCCGCTCGATAATCGCGCTGGCGAAGCCGTGCCAGGTAGTCGCCGGTGCGCCGCAATAGTGGTAGACGCCCCAGGCGTTCTGCTCGTCGATTTCCGCGATGCGCCCGGCCAGCTCCAGCAACACATCGGCAAGGTCGCCGGCGTAGGTCGGACAACCGCGCTGATCGGCGACGACGCGCAATTCCTCGCGCTGCCGGGCCAGGCGCAGGATGGTTTTGACGAAGTTGTGGCCGTGCGCGCCAAACACCCAACTGACCCGCAAGATCAGATGGCGGGACCACAAGCTGCGCACCGCTTCATCGCCGGCCAGTTTGCTTGCGCCGTAGACGCCAAGCGGGGTAGTCGGATCGGTCTCGACATACGGGTCGATTTTCGCGCCGTCGTACACATAGTCGGTGGAAATGTGCAGCAGCGGCAGGTTCAACCGGGCGCAGGCCGCAGCCAGATGCGCCGGACCATCGCGGTTCACGGCAAAGGCCCGTTCTGATTCCTGCTCGGCCTGGTCTACGGCGGTGTAGGCGGCGGCGTTAATCACCACTTCTGCGCCGCTGGCGTCCAATGCCTGATGCACCGCGTCCGCGTCGGTAATATCCAGTTCCGCCATGTCCCAGGCCAACAGGTCATGACCCCGCGTTGCGGCGCGGCGGGTCAATTCCCAGCCGACCTGCCCTTGTGCGCCCGTTACAATCATCCGCATGAATCACCCCTCGTAGGTCGGTAAATCTTCATCCGCCTGGGCGCTCAAGCGCCGGTTCTGCTGATCCTTGCCCGACAGCGCCACCTCTTGCAACGGCCAGTCGATGCCAATCTCTGGATCATTCCAGGCAATGCCGCGCTCCGAGGCCGGATGGTAATAGTCGGTGCATTTGTAGAAAAAGTCGGCTTCTTCGGAAAGCACGCAGAACCCGTGGGCGAAGCCGGGCGGGATATACAGTTGCCGGTGATCGACATCATCCAGCACGCAGCCAAACCAGCGCCCGAAGGCCGGCGATCCCCGGCGAACGTCCACCGCCACGTCGAACACGGCGCCGCGTGTCACCCAGACCAGCTTGCCCTGCGGCTGAACCAGTTGATAGTGCAGGCCGCGCAGCACGCCGCGCCGGGAACGGGAATGATTGTCCTGGACGAAACGCTCCGGCAGGCCCGCCTCGCGGTAACGCGCCGCCTGCCAGGTTTCCATGAAGAAGCCCCGGGCGTCGCCAAACACGTTCGGTTCCACCAGCAATACGCCGGGCAGTTCGGTAGCAATCACTTTCACTGCACAATCCCCCGCTCCAGCAAGTCGAGCAGATAGCGCCCGTAACCGCTTTTGGCCAGCGGTTGCGCCAGGCGGGTCAGTTGCTCATCGTCGATAAAACCCATCCGCCAGGCGATTTCTTCCGGGCAGGCAATTTTCAGGCCCTGGCGCTGTTCGACGACCTGCATGAAATTGGCCGCGGCCAGCAAGGATTCATGCGTCCCGGTGTCCAGCCAGGCGTAGCCGCGTCCGAGCAGTTCGACGTTCAGCGCGCCGCGTTCCAGATAAACCCGGTTGACATCGGTGATTTCCAGCTCGCCGCGCCCTGAGGGGCGGATGGTCTTGGCGACATTCACTACGTCGTTATCGTAAAAATACAGGCCGGTCACGGCGTAATTGGATTTGGGGCGCTGCGGTTTTTCCTCGATTTCCACCGCCCGGCCCTGGGCGTCGAAACTGACGACGCCATAGTGCTGGGGATCGCGGACATAGTAGCCAAATACCGTCGCGCCCTGCTGGCGGGCGGCGGCGCGGCGCAACAACGCCGACAGGCCCTGACCGTAATAAATGTTGTCGCCGAGAATCAAACAGGCCGGATCAGCGCCGATGAACGACTCGCCGATCAGGAACGCTTGCGCCAATCCATCGGGACTCGGCTGAACCGCGTATTGAAAATTTACTCCCCAGCGCTGGCCGTCGCCGAGCAGGCTTTGATACGCCTCCTGATCGCGGGGGGTGGTGATGATCAGAATATCCCGGATATTGGCCAGCATCAGGGTGGCGACCGGGTAGTAAATCATCGGCTTGTCGTACACCGGCATCAGTTGCTTGCTGACGGAAACCGTCAGCGGATGCAACCGCGTGCCGGAACCGCCGGCGAGAATCAGGCCTTTATAAGTCATGGAACGAGCATCAATGGGTGCGTTTTAAGATCAGGAACGTTGAAACGCCCGGAATCTTAACCGCTTTGCTGCGAAGCTGAACAGCCTTATTCGCCCGCCCTGGAGATTTTCCGCGCCGCTTACTGCTTCACTTCCCGCAACAATCCGTTCTTGAACGCCAGGCTCACGCCTTCATACAGGCTGATGGCTTCCTTAACCGCAGCAGGGTCAGCCGCAATAGGTCGAGTCGTGAGCGTCGGCCAATCCACCGCCTCGACGCGCACCCGCCGACCCGGTTCGAGGACCACCAGTTGGTCGTTTTCCAGATAGCCGACCGTCTGGTAGGTGCTGATCAGCGCATGTTCCTTGCCGGGCGGCAAGCGGTTCACGTCATGGCCGACAAATTTGCTGATGTAAGACCAGTTCAATAAGCCGAGCAGAGTCGGCGCGATGTCGATCTGGGCAATCAGGCGCTCATTGCGCACCGGCGGAATTAACTTGGGCGCATAGATCAGCAACGGAATCCGGTAACGCGCCAGCGGCAGATCGGTCTTGCCCGCCGCTGAAGCCTGGTGGTCGGCGACGATCACGAATACGGTGTTATCGAACCAGGCGTGACCGGCGGCGCGTTGGAGAAAGTCGCCCAATGCCCAGTCGGCGTATTTGACTGCGCCTTCGCGTCCGGTTTTGGAGGGGATGTCGATCCGCCCTTCCGGGTAGGTGTAGGGCCGATGGTTCGAGGTGGTCATCACATGGGCGAAGAACGGCTGGCCTTTGGCCTGATAGGCGTCGAAGGTCTCCAGCGCCTGCGTGTACAAATCCTCGTCGGCGATGCCCCAGATGGTTTCGTGATGGATTTTCGCCGGATCGACCGCGCTCCGGTCGATCACGGTGTAGCCGTTGCCGCTGAAAAAGGCGCTCATGTTGTCGAAATAGCCGTAGCCGCCATAGAGGAATGCGCAGGCGTAACCCTTGGCGTTGAATACCGACGCCAACGAGAACAAATGCTCATTCTGCGGGCGGCGCACAATCGCGTTGCCCGGTGTAGGCGGCAGCGCCAGGGTCAGGGCTTCCAGGCCGCGCACGGTGCGGGTTCCTGAGGCGAAAGCGCGGGGGAAAAACAGGCCTTGCTGGGTCAGGCGATCCAGATTCGGGGTCAGATGGCGCGGGTTGCCGAAGGTCGCCATGAAATCGGCGCTCATGCTTTCCAGCATCACCACCACTACATTAGGCCGCAACTCCGCACCCTGGGCGGATACCTGATAGCGCAAATCATGCAGATCGGCGCTGAGCGGTTGTCCGCCGGTCAGCAACATTTCCTCGCGCAGCCGGGCGTAAACCACCGGCTCAGGCAAAGTCGGATAGAAACGCTGATATTCCAGCTCGTTATTCTTGAACGCCCGGACAAATTCAAACGGGCCGTTGCCAGCCAACTCGCGGGCATAGACATTCTGCAAGCGGTCGCGGGTGTCGCCGGAAACGACCGTTAGCAGGCCGAAGGCCAGCGCGGCGTGGACAGCCAAGCCGCTCCAGCGGATTTTCCATGGAGCGGCAACCGTCAGGCGTTGCCTGATGCGCCGGCGCATCATCCAGGTTCCGAGCAGCGCCAAGCCGCCCAGGCCGCCGAGAATCCAGCCCACCGGATAGGATTGGCGGATATTGCCGATGACCTCGTTGGTGTAGACCAGGTAATCAACCGCAATGAAGTTGAACCGGGAGGAAAACTCGTCCCAGAACAACCATTCCGCAGCGGCGTTGAACAGCAGGGCGAAGATTCCGCCAGCGACCGCCAGCCCGATGAACAACCGTGTTGCGCGGAACTGGCTCCAGCGTTCGGGCAACACGGTCAACAGCAGCGCAAACGGCAGGACCAGCCATAGCGCGCTGGTCAGATCGTAGAGCAGGCCGAGCGCCGCCACGCTGGCGAACGTTCCCGCGCTCCAGTCGGCTTCGCCGCCTACCCGCAGCGCCAGCGCCAGCCGGGTCAGGGAAAAGATCAGCATGGCGATCAGCGCCACATCCAACACCAGGCCGTAGCGGCCAGCCGCCAGCCCGGTGGTTTTTTCAGAAAGGAAATTAGCCATTCAGTCCAGCCACCCGCCGCGTATGTGCAATTTCACTATCCCTCGCCGACTGGCGCAGCGCCCGATTCACCGCGCTGATCACCGCATTCAGCGAGGCGGTGACAATGTTGTGGTCAATGCCGACGCCAAACATCGTTGTTGGCTCCCCATCCATGCGCACTTCGACATAGGACACCGCCGTGGCGTTGGCCCCAGCGCCAATCGCGTGTTCGTGGTAATCGACCACGCGCACGTCCAGATCGCAATGCCGGTTTAACGCCTCGGTAAAGGCGTCAATCGGGCCGTTGCCCCTGCCGGAAATCAATCGTTCCCGCCCTTGCTCGCGGATGGTGGCGGTCAATTTCTGCATCCCGCTGGCCTGGGCGTCCGGGGTGATGCGATGGTCGATAAAGCCGAATTGCTCCTCCGGTTGCAGATATTCGGCCTGAAACGCCGCCCAAAGATCCGCCGAGGTCAATTCCTTGCCGGTGGCGTCCGCCATCGCCTGCACCACCCGGCTAAATTCGATCTGCAAGCGGCGCGGCAAGCGCAGACCATGATCTTTCTCCAATAAATAGGCGATGCCGCCCTTGCCGGACTGGCTGTTGACCCGGATCACCGCTTCATAACTG
>JBDHRB010000036.1:0-10854 GCA_039807355.1 Candidatus Competibacteraceae bacterium | reverse complement strand
CTGCACGTCGTAATTCAGCGGCAACCCGGCTGCCGGATTTTCCGTGATGGAGAACCCCCGCTCCATCAGATGGGTAATCAGCAGGCTGTGAAAGGCTTCGCCAAAGTGGCTGTCATATTTAGGTTGCTGAACGTACAGGGAAATCGGACGCCCCTGCTCTCCGGAACCGATCAGCGCATCGCGCAGTCGGTTGGCAACATCCTCAGTGAGGACGTCCCAGTGCTGGGCAGCCTGCATCTTTTTCTGGAACGTCACAGGGTAAGTGGTTGCCACAGGCACTTGGGACATGCAAGCTCCCAAACCCAGGCAGAGAACGACAAGAGGGGCATACGAGATCTTCATTAAGTTTCTCCCTCGGTTTTTTGTATCCGTTATTAGCGGTACCCACCAGATTTTAGCTGGTTATACCACCGGTTCCACCCCTTGACAATAAAAGACCGGCGCACCCGACTGGCACACCCGCGCTGACCGGTTCAGGCTTCTTCATCATCAGGCGAAACAAGGCCTTATATACACCCTATTGTATTTATCTCTTCACAAGACCACAATATATAGGTTTTCTCCCGCCCTGCTCTAGGCTTTTTAAAACAGGGACTTGCCGCGATACGGGGCGATTTCCTGAAAAACCGCCGAAATCCCGCCCCACTTTTAGACACCGTTGTTAAAGAGACTGGCCTTGATGAAGACCGCGCACTTGCAACCTGCTGACCGTCCCACCACCGCCGCCGATGTGCCGATGCAACCCGCTTCCTGGGATATCTGGGACACCAAATACCGGCTGAAAGCCAAGCATGGAGACGCCATCGATCACACCATCGACGCGACGTTCCAGCGGGTGGCGCGGGCGCTGGCCGAAGTGGAACTCACCCCGGAGTTGCGGGAAGGCTGGTATGAAAAATTCCTCTGGGCGTTGCGTCACGGAGCGATCCCCGCCGGGCGGATCATTTCCAATGCCGGGGCCTGGGAACATAAACCCGCTACGTCCACCATCAACTGTACGGTTTCCGGCACGATTCAGGATTCGATGGATGACATTCTGCGCAAGGTGCATGAAGCCGGTTTGACCTTAAAGGCGGGTTGCGGCATCGGTTATTGCTTTTCCACGCTGCGCCCACGCGGAGCCTACGTTTCCGGGGCCGGGGCCTATACCTCCGGCCCGCTGTCGTTCATGGATATCTACGACAAGATGTGTTTCACCGTGTCGTCAGCAGGCGGGCGGCGCGGGGCGCAAATGGGGACTTTCGACATCGGCCATCCCGACGTTCTGGAATTGATCCGCGCCAAGCGCGAAGCCGGGCGGTTGCGCCAATTCAACCTGTCGCTGCTGATTACCCGCGAATTTATGGAGGCGGTCAAAAACGATCAAGATTGGCGGCTGGCGTTTCCAATCCCGGCTCAAGAAGTCGAACAGGATCAGATTAATCTTCATGACCCGGCGCGGATTATTTGGCGCGAATGGCCCACCACGCAGGGCTTGATCGTCAACGAGTCCGGGCAAGTCGCCTGCAAGATTTATCGCACCCTGCCGGCTCGGCGCTTGTGGGATGTGATTATGGCCTCGACC
The DNA here is from genome assembly GCA_039807355.1 of Candidatus Competibacteraceae bacterium. Classification (GTDB taxonomy): domain Bacteria; phylum Pseudomonadota; class Gammaproteobacteria; order Competibacterales; family Competibacteraceae; genus UBA2383. The sequence goes on along the minus strand of JBDHRB010000036.1, from coordinate 9,290 downwards.
TATGACTACGCCGAACCGGGTTTCATCCTGATTGATCAAGTCAACGAGATGAACAACAACTGGTGGTGTGAGGACATCCGGGCCAGCAACCCCTGCGGCGAACAGATGCTTCCGCCCTATGGTTCCTGCCTGCTGGGTTCGATTAACCTGGTTCAGTTTGTGCAAAATCCTTTCAGTGAAAAAGCCCGCTTTGACTGGGAAACCTATCGGGAAGTGGTCGCGGTCTTCACCCGGATGCTGGACAACGTGGTGGAAATTAACGGCCTGCCTTTAGAGGCGCAACGCCAAGAACTGTACAGCAAACGCCGCCACGGTATGGGCTATCTCGGACTGGGATCGACCCTGACCCTGCTGCGGATGCGCTACGGATCACCGGAGTCCTTAGCCTTTACCGAAGCCGTCACCCGCGAAATGGCCTTGACCGGCTGGCGCACCGCTTTAGAGTTAGCCCAAGAGAAAGGCCCCGCGCCGATTCTGGAGCAAGATTTCACGATCACTGCCGATATGTTGCGCAAGCGCCCGGAGATGGCTGCTGACGGATTCCACGAAGGCGATAGGATTAAAGGCAAAGTCCTTCATGCGCGTTACAGCCGTTACCTACAGCAGATCGCCCAAGTTGAACCGCAACTGGTAGAGGATTTGGCGGAAACCGGCGCTCGCTTCACCCATCACACCTCGATTGCTCCGACCGGAACCATTGCCCTGTCGCTGGGCAATAACGTCAGTAATGGCATTGAACCGAGTTTTGCCCATCACTATTTCCGCAATCTGATTCGCGCCGGTAAAAAAACCAAGGAAAAAGTCGATGTGTTCTCCTTTGAATTGCTGGCCTATCGCCATTGGGTCAACCCCAAAGCCCTGCCGGATGCCGCCGATCCAGAGCAACAACTTCCCAACTATTTCAGTAGCGCCGATCAGGTCACGCCCAAGCAGCATGTGGATATTCAAGCCGCTGCACAACGCTGGGTTGATTCCAGCATCTCCAAAACCGCCAATGTCCCGACCGATTTCCCTTATCAGGATTTTAAGGACATTTACTTCTACGCTTACGAACAAGGTCTGAAAGGTTGTACCACGTTTCGTTTCAACCCCGCCGCCTTTCAGGGCGTACTGGTCAAGGAACAGGATTTGGCGAATGTCCGCTACCGCTTCGTGCTGGAAGACGGCTCCACGGTAGAAGTGGCCGGCAATGAACAGATTGAGTATGACGGCGAAATCCACACCGCCGCCAACTTATTCGACGCCCTGAAAGAAGGGTATTATGGAAAATGGTGAAGCTGGACTTCCTGGCGCTGGAGACTGGATATGACGGTTAAAATCGACAAAAAAATTGTGACTTACAGCGTCGTCAAACCGGAAACGCCGCCCGCCGCGCCGCCGCTGACTGTGCAACAGATGCATGAAAATCTGGAACGGCCGGACGTGCTGCCGGGCGCGACGTACAAGGTGAAAACCCCGCTGTCCGATCACGCCCTGTACATCACCATCAATGACATTGTGCTCAATCCGGGTACGCCAAACCAAACTCGTCGCCCATTTGAAATTTTCATCAATTCCAAAGCGATGGAACATTTTCAGTGGATTGTCGCCCTGACCCGCATCATCTCCGCGGTATTCCGCAAAGGCGGCGACGTGACCTTTCTGGTCGAGGAAATGCGCTCGGTCTTCGATCCGAAGGGCGGTTACTTCAAAAAAGGCGGCAAATACATGCCGTCGCTGGTCGCGGAAATCGGCGATGTCATCGAGGCACATCTGCGCACTATCGGTCTGTTACCCGAAGACGGCCCTGACGCGCATCAACGCAAGCTGATCGACGAACAGCGCGCCAAGTACGAAATGGGCGTGAAAGCGGTCGAAGACGCCGGAGTCAGCGCCTTTCCCCCGGAAGCCACACTCTGCGACAAATGTCAGACCAAAGCGCGGATCGTCATGGACGGCTGCTTAACCTGCCTGAACTGCGGCGACTCGAAATGTTCCTGAAAAGCCATCATCCCTGGTCCTATCAATACCTTTAACCACGATCCGAGAGTGCGCGATGTCTTTACTGCCGGACACCATGACCGTTATTGAAATCACCGAACCGGGCGGTCCAGAAAAACTGGCGATCAGTCGCCGGCCCATCCCCAAACCCGGCCTTGGTGAAGTGTTGATTCAAGTTGCCGTCGCCGGCGTCAACCGTCCCGATTGTTTGCAACGTCAGGGCGGTTATCCCCCGCCGCCTGGCGCTTCCGAGATTCCCGGTCTGGAAGTCGCCGGAACCATTGTCGCGCTCGGCGATGCGGTTACTGAGTGGCAAATTGGCGATGCGGTCTGCGCCCTGCTCACCGGCGGCGGTTATGCTGAATACTGCGTTGCACCAGCCCCGCAATGCCTGCCTGTTCCCGACGGCCTCAGCCTGCAACAGGCCGCCGCGCTGCCCGAAACCTTTTTCACGGTCTGGAGCAACGTTTTTGATCGGGCGCGCTTGCAACCGGGAGAAATCCTGCTGGTACATGGCGGGACCAGCGGCATCGGCACAACGGCGATCCAGTTAGGCAAGGCGTTCGGTTCACCGGTATTCGCCACGGTCGGCGGCGCTGAAAAAATCCAGCCCTGCCTGAATCTGGGCGCTGAACGGGTCATCAACTACCGCGAGGAAGATTTTGTGCAAGTCGTCAAGGAAGCGACGCATAACCGGGGCGTAAACGTCATTTTGGACATGGTGGGCGGCGATTATGTCCAGCGCAATCTCAGCGCCCTGGCGGTTGAAGGTCGACTGGTGTACATCGCCTTCCTGCGCGGGGCCAAGGTGGAACTGAACCTGGGCGCAGTGATGATGAAGCGTCTGACCATCACTGGCTCAACTCTGCGCGCCCGACCCGTCGCGGACAAGGCTCACATCGCCCAGTCGCTGCGTCAGCGCGTCTGGCCACTGCTGGCTGACGGAACGATCAGACAGGTCATTGATCGGGTCTTCCCGCTGAGCGAGGCTGCCGCCGCCCATGCCCTCATGGAGTCGAATCGCCATGTTGGGAAGATTCTCTTGCGCATCGCCTGAAAGACTCATTGCAAGATTTTCCAAATGCTCGGCACAGGATCGTTATGGAGTACTTCTGCAACGCAACAAGAAATCGTCTATGATATTTTCAATGAAGGCGAGACTTGCGAATCACTATAATTTTCTTCGCCGGTTTTGATCGACGAAAATGACGCCAGACCACCCCTTCACTTGTTAGGGTGATCCTTCCTCGCGTCGGGATCGGTGAATAAATATGACAACATGACAAAGCCGCGTCGTCAGGTGATTAAGCCTGCGAACGCGGCATTACAGGTGAGAGGTTAAAACCATGCGTGGCAGCCGCAAACTCCAGCATCCGTTCGTCTGGTTCGAGAACGGCGGATGGTGGTTCAAAACCTTCGGCGAATGTTTCGGCCCCTATGAAGATATAGCCGACGCCCGTCATCAACTGCTGGTTATCCAGGGGTTAAGTCGCCAGTTGCGTGCGGCAGTCGCTGGTTGAGACGAGCAAAACCATCTGAATGAAAAAGCCGGGTGATGCACCCGGCTTCTAATTGCATTTTCCGGCTCACGCCGTCAGCCTGCAACAGCCTCTGGCCGATCAACCAACTCAACATAGGCCATCGGCGCATTATCACCAGGGCGAAACCCGCACTTGAGAATACGCAGGTAACCGCCGGGACGACTCTGATAGCGCGGCCCCAATTCATTAAACAGCTTGGTCACGACCGTCCGGTCGCGCAGGCGGGCGAACACCAGCCGCCGCCGCGCTACGCTGTCTTGCTTGGACAAGGTAATCAGCGGCTCGGCGACTTCACGCAATTCCTTGGCTTTTGGCAAGGTCGTCCGAATCAGTTCATGGGTAAACAGCGAGGCGGCCATGTTGCGCAGCATCGCTTTGCGATGACTGCTGGTTCGATTCAGCTTGCGACCGGCTTTACGATGGCGCATAACAACACTTCCTTAGTCAATCGGGTAATCGGACAAAGTTAACGACAAGCGTCGGGAGATCAGGCGAGCCAGATCTTTATTCCGGCTCTGCTTCTGACTCTGCTTCTGGCTCCGCCTCACTGTCGCCGGCCAGCCTCGACGCGGGACGAGGCAGCTTGTCATTCTGTTCAGCAACCCCGTCAGCAACCACGCCAGCCTTGCGCAACGCATTGGCCGCACGCTGTTCCTCGGACGGCTCCGCCAAACCCGGCGGCGGCCAGTTATCCACTCTCATGCCGAGGTTCAATCCAAATTTGGACAGCACTTCCTTGATTTCTGTCAGCGACTTCTTGCCCAGATTCGGCGTCTTGAGCAATTCAGATTCGGTTTTTTGCACCAAATCGCCAATGTAGTAGACGTTTTCCGCCTTCAGACAATTGGCGGAGCGAACCGTCAACTCCAGATCATCGACCGGCTGCATCAGTTTAGGATCAATGTCCACCGGCGGCAGCGGCGCAGGTTCGTCGCGCTTGCCTTTCAGATCAACAAACACCGATAGCTGATCGAGCAAAATTCTCGCTGCCGTGCGGATCGCTTCTTCCGGGTCAATCGTGCCGTTGGTTTCCAGATTCAGAATTAGCTTGTCGAGATTAGTGCGCTGTTCGACCCGCGCACTTTCCACTCGATAGCTGATCCGCTCAACCGGGCTGAACGAGGCGTCCAGACGCAACCGCCCAATGGGCCGCGTCTCACCGCCGTCAGTACTCTCCTCACGCTGAGTCGCCGGCCAATAGCCGCGCCCGCGTTGCACTTTCAGCTTAAAACTCAGCTCGCCGCTCTTGGTCAGATGGGCGATGACATGGCCGGGATTGACGATACCGACCGCATGGGTGGTTTGAATATCGCCGGCGAATACCGGACCAGGTCCTTTCTTGGTCAGGGTCAGGCTGGCTTCTTCAGTGCCTTCCTGCAAGGTCACCGCAACGCCTTTCAGGTTAAGCAGGATGTCGATCACATCTTCCTGCACGCCCTCGATTGTTGAATATTCATGCAACACGCCGTCGATTTCACATTCAACAATCGCGGCTCCCGGTATGGAAGAGAGCAAAATACGGCGTAAGGCGTTGCCCAGCGTATAACCAAAACCGCGCTCCAGGGGTTCCACGGTCACTTGCGCCGACCGCCGCTGCTCATCGAGAATCTTGACCTCGACGCGGGTCGGTTTCAGCAAATCGAATACGCCCATTATCCGTTTCCCCTCGGCTTTGGTCACTTGGAGTACAACTCCACCACCAAGGACTCATTGATGTCCGACGGCAGATCGCTACGATCCGGAATCCGCTTGAACACCCCGCTCATCTTGCTGGCATCCACCTCTACCCACGGCGCCCCACCCTGGTTCTGCGCCAATTGCAGAGCATACTGGATGCGCACTTGGTTGCGGCTTTTTTCATGCACCGCCACCATATCGCCTTCCTTAACCTGGTAAGAAGGGATGTTCACCCGTTGGTTATTAATGGTGATCGCCCGATGGGAGACCAGTTGCCGGGCTTCAGCGCGTGTGCTGCCAAATCCCATGCGATACACCACATTGTCCAACCGGCATTCCAGCAGCTTGAGCAGATTCTCGCCAGTCGCCCCTTTACGACGAGCCGCCTCTTTGTAGTAATTGAGAAACTGCCGCTCCAGCACGCCATAGGTGCGCCGCAATTTCTGTTTTTCACGCAACTGCAATCCATAGTTGGACAATCGCGGACGGCGCGCACCATGCTGACCGGGCAACCGCTCCAGATTGCATTTGGATTCCAGCGGCCGGGCGGCGGATTTCAAAAACAAATCCACCCCTTCACGGCGACTCAGCTTGCACTTGGGACCCAGATATCTCGCCACAATAGAACTCCTGGACTAGACGCGACGGCGCTTGGGAGGACGACAACCGTTATGAGGAATCGGCGTCACGTCCACGATACTCATGATCTTGAAGCCAGCGGCGTTCAACGAACGCACCGCAGATTCCCGACCCGGCCCTGGACCATTGACGTTGACTTCCAGATTTTTAACGCCGTATTCCTTAACCACATTGCCCACCCGTTCGGCGGCTACCTGCGCGGCAAAGGGCGTACTCTTGCGCGAACCCCGGAAGCCGGAGCCGCCCGATGTCGCCCAGCCCAGCGTATTCCCCTGGCGATCAGTAATCGTGATGATGGTGTTGTTGAACGAGGCGTGGATATGGGCAATCCCATCCACAACATTCTTTTTAACGCGCTTGCGCGTTTTAGTAACCGGTTTTGCCATGCTCCAACCTATGCCAAATAGTCCGAATGATTCAGTCGCTTACTTGCGAACCGCCCGACGCGGACCCTTGCGCGTTCTGGCGTTGGTGCGGGTGCGCTGGCCGCGCACCGGCAAACCGCGCCGATGCCGCAAACCACGATAGCAGCCCAGGTCCATCAGGCGTTTGATGCTCATCGACACTTCACGACGCAGATCGCCTTCCACCGTGTATTTGGCGACTTCAGCGCGCAGCGCATCTACCTGAGCTTCATCCAAATCACGGACCTTGAGATCCGGCGCCACCTGCGCCGCATCGCAAATCTGCTGGGCGCGGGTCTTGCCAATCCCGTAAATGGATTGCAACGCGATAACCGCATGCTTGTTGACCGGAATATTGATGCCTGCAATACGGGCCATGCCTTAAAACTCCTCCCCTTACGCCGCCGGGTTATCGCCATGCAAAGACTGGGAAATCTAACCGACTCGGCGTCTTAAATCAACAGAAATGCCAAATAATCAGCCCTGCCGTTGCTTATGGCGGGCGTCCTTGCAAATCACCCGCACCACGCGGTCACGACGAATCACTTTACAGTTCCGGCAAATTTTCTTGACCGAGGCACGCACTTTCATCAGAGTTCTCCAAATTAGACAGAGCGGGAATGCAGCAGGCGCTCCATCGATAATGTTTCGTCTAGCCGTCAGCGCAACAGGCCCTGGCTCTTGAAACTGCTCTTTTTCAACAAGCTTTCGTATTGATGCGACATCAGATGCGCCTGAGCTTGAGCCATAAAGTCCATGACGACGACGACAATGATCAACAGCGACGTTCCGCCAAAGTAGAAAGGCACCCGCCAATAAAGGATGAGAAACTCCGGGAGCAGGCAAACGCCGGTAATATAGATCGCGCCGACCATGGTCAGACGGGTCAATACCTTGTCGATATAGGACGCGGTCTGTGCGCCCGGACGAATCCCCGGAATGAACGCCCCGGATTTCTTCAGGTTGTCCGCGGTCTCCTTGGAATTAAAGACCAGCGCCGTATAAAAGAAGCAGAAAAAGATGATCAGGCCGGCGTACAGCAACACATACAAGGGCTGGCCCGGCGATAGCGCTGAGGTAATGTCGCGCAGCCATTCCATATTCGGCGAGCTGCCAAACCAACTGCCCAGCGTCGCTGGAAACAGGATCAGGCTGGAGGCGAAAATCGGCGGAATCACCCCGGACATGTTCAGCTTTAGCGGCAGATGGGTGGTCTGCGCCGCATAGACCTTCCGACCCTGTTGGCGTTTGGCGTAATTGACCGTAATCCGCCGCTGGCCGCGCTCGACAAAGACCACAAATCCGGTCACCACCACCGACAATGCCAGCAGCAGCAATACCAGCATCACATGCAATTCGCCGGTGCGCGCCAGCTCCAGGGTGCCGCCCACCGCCTGCGGCAGACCGGCGACGATGCCGGCGAAGATCAGCATGGAGATACCGTTGCCGATGCCGCGCTCCGTCACCTGTTCGCCCAGCCACATCAGGAACATGGTGCCGGTCACCAGGGTGATGGTAGCGGTGATGATGAAGCCCGGCCCCGGCGCGACCACCACGCTGGCACTGCCGACCATCTGCGTTTGAATAGCGATGCTGACGCCAATCGCCTGGAAGGATGCCAAGACTACCGTCAGATAGCGGGTGTAGCGCGTCAGCGTATGGCGACCTGCGGCCCCGCCTTCCTTGCGCAATTGCTCCAAGGTTGGCACCACCATCGACATCAATTGCAGAATGATGGATGCCGAAATATAGGGCATGACGCCCAGGGCAAAGATGCTCAGGCGACCCAGCGCACCCCCGGAAAACATGTTGAACATATCCAGGATCGTGCCGCGCTGCTGATCGAACAGTTGCGCCATGGCGTTCGGATCAATGCCAGGCACCGGGATATGCGCACCGATCCGAAACACCACCAGCGCCCCAAGCAAGAACAGCAGGCGCTGGCGCAATTCGGTCATCTTGCTGAGATCCGGCAGAGCAGTCGCCATACGTTTACTTACTCCAGAATCGTACCGCCAGCCGCCAGCACCGCAGCGCGGGCTCCGGCAGTCAGCGTCAAACCGCGCAGCGTCACCGCCTTATCCAGCGCACCGGAGAGAATGACCTTGACCTTTTTGGCGAAAACCGGAACCAAGTTGACCGCTTGCAGCGCCGCCAGGTCAATGACCTCAGCGGGGACCTTGGCCAGCGCGTACAAACGCACTTCGGCAGTATCCTTGGCGGTCATCGAATGAAAACCGCGTTTGGGCAAGCGCCGTTGCAAGGGCATCTGGCCGCCTTCAAAGCCGACCTTGTGATAGCCGCCGGCGCGGGCGTGCTGGCCCTTGTGACCGCGACCAGCGGTTTTACCGAGACCGGAACCAATACCGCGCCCAACCCGCAGTTTGTCTGGGCGACTGCCCGGAGCCGGCTTGAGGGTGTTTAAACGCATCGCTCAGGCCTCCTCGACTTTCAGCAGGTAGGAAACTTTGCGGATCATGCCGCGATTCTCCGGGGTGTCGATCACCATCGCGCTGCTATGCATACGCCGCAAGCCCAGCCCGCGAACGCAGGCTTGGTGCGCCGCAAGCCGGCCATGCACGCTCTTGATCAATGTCACTTTCAATTGATTGGCCATGCCCATCAACTCCGAATTTCATCTACGCGCTTGCCGCGCTTGGCCGCCTGATAGTCCGGCGAACGCATCGTAGTTAACCCGCGAATGGTGGCGCGCACCACATTGATCGGGTTACGCGAACCGATGCATTTAGCCAATACATCCTTGACGCCAACCACATCAAACACCGCCCGCATCGCTCCGCCGGCAATGATGCCCGTGCCTTCCGATGCAGGCTGCATGAAGATATGAGCGGCACCATGTTCGGCAGTGACAGGATATTGCAGGGTTACGCCGTTCAACGCCACGCTGCGCATGTTCTTGCGGGCTTTCTCCATGGCTTTCTGGATGGCCATCGGCACTTCGCGGGCCTTGCCATAACCCAGCCCCACCCGGCCATTGCCATCGCCGACCACCGTCAGCGCGGTAAAGCCGAACTGCCGCCCGCCCTTG
>JBDHRB010000035.1:0-10915 GCA_039807355.1 Candidatus Competibacteraceae bacterium | reverse complement strand
TCGAGGAGCCGGAGCGGGCTTGGAACCGGCTGCGGGCGCTGCGCGAAGGCTTCAGCTACCGCACGATGAGTCTGCGCGGGCGCGAACGCCTGGACGCCCTGATGCCCCAAGTGCTGGAAGCGGTCGCGGCGACGGCACAACCGACCGTGACCCTGGAGCGCATTCTCAACCTGTTGGAAAGCGTCGCCCGGCGCTCGGTGTATCTGGCGCTGCTCACCGATCAGCCGCAGGCGCTGACGCAACTGGTCAAACTGTTCGCCGCCAGCGGCTGGATCGCCCAGCATCTGACCCGCTATCCGCTGTTGCTCGATGACCTGCTCAATCCCGCGCTACTCTACGCGCCGCTGGATCGCCCGCAACTGGCCCTGCAACTGGAACAACAGATGCAACGCGCTCCGGCGGATGATCCTGAAGAAATCCTCAACGCCCTGCGCTATTTCAAACAAACCCAGGTGTTGCGCGTCGCCGCCGCCGATGTTAGCGGGGCCATGCCGTTGATGATCGTCAGCGATCATCTGACCGAAATCGCCGAAGTGCTGTTGCGCAAGGTGCTGGAACTGGCCTGGGCGGATTTGCGGCCTCGATTCGGCCAGCCCCGCTGCGTGGCGGACGGCGTGGAGCGCGATGCGCAATTCGCCATCATCGCCTACGGCAAGCTGGGCGGGATCGAACTCAATTACGGTTCCGACCTGGATTTGGTGTTTCTGCACGACAGCGCCGGCCATCGGCAACTCACCGCTGGCCCGCGCCAGATCGACAACGCCGCCTTTTTCGCCAAGCTGGTGCAGCGGATTATCTATTTCCTGACCACCCGCACCGGGGCCGGCGAGCTGTACGAAGTCGATACCCGGCTTCGACCCAGTGGCCGCGCCGGTCTGCTGGTCAGTTCATTCGAGGCGTTCGCCGAATACCAGCGCCAGCAAGCGTGGACTTGGGAACATCAGGCATTGGCGCGGGCGCGGCTGGTGGCTGGCCCGGCGGCGCTGGCCGAACGGTTTAACGCAATTCGCCGCGAGATTTTGCAGCGCGAACGCGATCCGGCGACTTTGCGTCAGGAAGTGCGGGAAATGCGCGAGCGGATGCGCACCGAACTGGACGCCAGCACTGCCGAAGTGTTTGATCTCAAGCAGGGCCGGGGTGGTATCGCCGATATTGAATTTGTGGTGCAATACGCCGTTCTGGGCAACGCCAATCGCTACCCGGAACTGCTCACTTATACTGACAATATCCGGCAACTCGACGGCTTGGAACGGTGCGGCGTTTTCTCCGTCGCGGATGCCGCCCGGCTGCGTTGCGCCTACCGGGGACTGCGCCGCCGCATTCATTTGCTGAAGTTACAGGAACAACCCGCGCAGATTGCAGATGATCTGGCGCGGGATGAACGCGAAAATGTTCTGCGTATTTGGCGACGCTGGATGGAAGACCCTGGATGAACTGTCCTGCATTCAATAAGGGTTGAAACGAACACAATGTCAATGTCTGATCGTGATGGCTTAATTTGGTATGACGGCAAGCTTGTGCCCTGGCGCGAGGCGAATACTCATGTGCTGACCCATACCCTGCACTATGGCATGGGCGTCTTTGAAGGCGTGCGCGCCTACGCTACGGATCGGGGCGCGGCGATTTTCCGCCTGCAAGCGCATACCGACCGGCTGTTTCGCTCCGCGCACATCGTCGGTATGCCAATGCCGTACAGCAAGGATGAAATCAATCAAGCCTGTCGGCAGGCGGTGAGCGCCAATAACCTGGCCAGCGCCTATCTTCGCCCAATGTGCTTCTACGGTTCCGAAGGCATGGGCATTCGCGCCGATAATCTCAACGTTCATGTGATCGTCGCCGCCTGGGAATGGGGCGCTTATCTGGGCGCGGAAGGTCTGGAGCGCGGCATCCGCATTCGCACCTCCTCATTCAGCCGGCATCATGTCAACGTCACCATGTGCAAGGCCAAGGCCAACGGCAACTATATGAATTCCATGCTGGCACTGGCCGATGCGGTGCGCGACGGCTATGACGAGGCGATGCTGCTCGACACCGACGGCTATGTCGCTGAAGGCAGCGGCGAGAACATCTTTATCGTCCGCGACGGCGTGATTTACACCCCGGATCTGACCTCGGCGCTGGAAGGCATCACCCGCGATACGATCATCCGTTTCGCCGCCGATCTGGGCATTCCGGTCAAGGAAAAGCGCATTACCCGCGACGAAGTGTACATTGCCGACGAGGCGTTCCTGACGGGTACGGCAGCGGAAGTAACGCCGATCCGCGAGGTCGATGGGCGAAGCATTGGTCTGGGCCGGCGTGGCCCGATCACCCAGCGCTTGCAAGAAATCTATTTTGATCAGGTGCATGGCCGCCGCGATGAATATCCTGAATGGCTGACGCTGGCGTGACGCGCCTGAAAACCTGAAAGGTTTGATCAACAATAAAACAGGAGAATAATCTGATGGCTGCCGCTGCTGTTTCCACTAAAGCCACGCCGAACGCGCAGAAAACCTATGAGGTCAGCCGCGCTGATTTGCCGGTATCCTGCCCGTTGCCAGAGATGATGGTGTGGAATTCCCATCCCAAGGTCTATCTGCCCATCGAAGCCACCGGCAAGGCCAAGTGCCCGTATTGCGGCGCTGATTTCGTGCTGGTGAACTGATTTTACACGGGAGCCGCCGTGCGTCCGTTGGTCGTCTGGCGGTTCAGCGATGGCAAGGCCGGGCATGACGCGCAAAGTCGGGGATTGCTGGAAGCCTTGTCCCAGTTGCGCCCGGTCGAGGCGCTGACCCTGGAGCCGCTGCCGGCTCAGACTGCGCTCAAGGTTTTGCTGATCGGGCACTTTCCCGGTTGGCGCGATTTACCGGCCCCGGATTTGCTGTTGGGCGCCGGCCACCGCACCCATCTTTCCCTGTTGGCCGCTCGCCGGGTTTATCGCGGCAAAGCGGTAGTCCTGATGCAGCCTAGCCTGCCGCTGTTCCTGCTTGACCTGTGCCTGATTCCTGAACATGACGCGCCGCCCGCCCGTCGGAATGTGCTGGCTACCCGTGGCGCACTGAATCGGATGCAACCCTCCAGCGCCTTGGAATCGTCGCAGGGCTTGTTGTTGATCGGCGGTCCCTCGGCGCATTTCGCTTGGGATAATCAGAATCTGCATCGACAGATCGCCGCGATTGTCGCCGCCGATCCGGCGATGCGCTGGACGCTGACCACTTCCCGACGCACCCCGGCGGATTTTCTGGCGCATTCACCGGCCTTGCCGCCGACGCTTTCGCCGGTTCCCTTTGCGGAAACCGGCCCGGACTGGCTGCCGGCGCAACTGGCCCGCGCCGGGCAAGTCTGGGTAACGGCAGATAGCGTGTCGATGGTCTACGAGGCGCTAACCGCAGGCGCTGCGGTCGGCGTGCTGGATGTTCCGGTCAAGCGCACCAATCGCATCCAGCGCGGACTGGCGCAACTGGCCGCCGAGGGCTGGGTGACGCGGTTTGCCGATTGGCTGCCGGGTCAACCCTTGCAGCGTCCCCCGCAGACCTTTAATGAAGCGCAACGCTGCGCTCGCTGGATCATCGAACGATGGTTCGCCTGAGCGTGGCGCAAGTGCTTCCGGCTTTACACGGCGGCGGCGTGGAGCGCGGCACGCTGGAAGTCGCCCGGGAACTGGCGCAACGCGGTCATCGCTCGGTGGTGATTTCCGCTGGCGGGCGGCTAGTTGCCGAATTGCTGGAGGCCGGCGGCGAACATCTGCCCTGGCCGCTCGGCGTCAAATCGCCGCTGACCCTGCGCTGGGTGCGGCCGTTGCGGCGCTGGCTGGCCGAACAGCGCATCGACATTTTGCACGCCCGTTCCCGCTTTCCCGCCTGGATGGCCTGGCTGGCTTGGCGGGGAATGAACCCCGCGACTCGTCCGCGCTGGGTCACTACGGTTCACGGTCTGTATTCGGTTTCCCGCTACAGCGCCATCATGACCTCCGGCGAGCGGGTGATCGCCGTTTCTGAAACCATCCGCGACTATCTGCAACGCGGTTATCCTGAATTGCCGGCAGAACGGATTCGGCTGATTCCGCGTGGCGTTGATCCGCTGGAATTTCCCTATGGTTATCAACCGTCTTTGCCTTGGTTGACCGAATGGCGTCAGCGCTATCCACAGCTATGCGGCGTGCCGGTGCTGACCTTGCCGGGACGGTTGAGCCGGCTGAAGGGCCATGAAGATTTCATCGAATTGATTGCCCGGCTGCGGGCGCAGGGTCAGTCGGTTTGCGGCCTGATCGTCGGCGGCGTTGAACCCAGGCGGCAAGGCTACGCCGATCAACTGCGCCGTCGGGTTGAGGAAAAAGGTTTAAGCGAAGTGGTGCTGTTCACCGGGCATCGCGCCGATATGCGGGAGATTTACGCCGTCTCCACCCTGGTGCTGTCGCTGTCGATGAAGCCGGAATCTTTCGGGCGCACCGTGCTGGAGGCGCTGAGTCTGGGCGTTCCGGTGATCGGTTACGATCACGGCGGCGTCGGCGAAATTTTGCGTCGGCTGTATCCTGCGGGTTTGACGCCCTTGGGCGATCTGGAGCCGTTGACGGAACGAGCGAAGGCGTTGCTGACCGCAGCGCCGCCGGTTTCCGCAGAGTTAGCCTTTCCCCGGCAGCGCATGTTGGACGACACTTTGGCGCTGTACGCGGAATTGTGCGAGTCACCGAGGAATGCGGTATGAAGCTCGCGCCGGCGGGTCGGACATTGATCGTGCAGCCGTTGCCCGGCATCGGCGACATGGTTTGGCACCTGCCGCATATCCACGCGATAGCCGCCACAACGACCACGGGACAGGTGGATATTCTGACCAAGCCGCGTTCGCAGGCGGACCGTCTGCTGTGCGCTGATTCCTCAGTGCGGCGCATTTTGTGGGTGGAGCGCGAATCGGGCGCTCATGCCGGAATTCGCGGCCTGTTCCGCCTGGCCGCTTTGCTGCGTCAGGGCGGGTATCAGCGGGTCTGGATTCTTCACGGCAGCGCCCGCTATGCGTTGGCCGCCTGGCTGGCCGGCATCCCGGAACGCATCGGCTACGGGGTTGGCGGGCAAGCCTGGCTGCTCAACATCCCGGCGCAGTTGCCGGTCGAAGATCGTCATGCCCATCCCACCGTGCGGGCCAACGCGCTGCTTGAGGCGCTAGACATTCCGCGTATGGAAACGGAGCCGCATTTGCCGGTATCGGCGGCGGCGGAACAGGCGGTTTTGCAACACTTCGCTGATTGGCCGCAACCGTGGATCGCCCTGGGGATTGGCAGCAGCGAACCGTGGAAGCAGTGGGGCGCGGCGCGCTTTTCCGAACTGGCGCTGGCGTTGCCGCACGCTGGCTCGATCTTCATCGTCGGCGGACCCGGCGAGCGCGGGCTGGGCGATGAAATCTTGCGCCTGATCGGTGCGGGCGGCGGGGCGGCGGCGGACGCCATCGCGTTACCGCTGGAACAAACCGCTGCGTTGCTGGCGCATTGTCGCGGCTATATCGGCAACGACACCGGAGTGTTGAACATGGCCGCCGCTCTGGAAACGCCGGCGCTGGGCTTGTTTGGCGGTTCAATCCCATTGACCCATTCCCGTTTTATTCACGCCATTACTCCGCCTGCCGGGCAAACCGGAATGGCGGCAATCACAGTGGCGCAGGCGCTGCACGCTTTTGCCGATCTGGACCGGTTCGATGAAACTGGCTTCGCCGTATAAGCGATTCCGTGAGGAGTTTTTTCGCTGGGGCTGGCTGATCCCCGCCGCATTGCCGCTCAGTCAGTTGGGCGGGCGGGGATTGTTCAACACCCTGGTCAGTTTTTACGCCCTGTGGGGATTGTCCAGCCTGTGGAGTCGCCGGGAGCGACTTGAGCCATCGCTGGTTTGGCCGTATCTGACGCTGCTCGGCGTATTTCTGCTGACCATTCGCGGCGCGATTGACCCGATGGGCGGAGTGCGCACTTGGGCGGGATTTGCGTTGCAAAGCAGCGCGTTACTGTTGACCTTGGCGGCCTTGCGGGAAGCGCCGCATCGTGCAGACCGCCTGTTAAACATCATGGCGTTGTTCGGCGCGTTGACCTTGGGCGGATTGTATCTGTTGCTGCCTTATTATCTGCTCGGCGCATCGGGGCAAGCGTTCGATCCGGTTACGCAACTGCGCGAGGATAACCTGCCGTTTTTATTGCCATTCCTGCTTATGTGGCTCTGGCGGCGCAGCGCATCGCGCTGGCGATATGCGGCGATGACGGCGGTGACGGCTCTGGTATTGGCGTATGTCGTTATTGCCGAAGGGCGGGCGGCGTTGCTGGGCTTGATCGTCGGGCTGACGGTGTTTGCCAAGCTGATTCTGGAATGGCGCTGGCGCTGGATTGTCGGACTGGCCGGGTTGATTTTAGCCGTGGGCGTTGCGGTGAATGTCGGGCCATTTCTGAAAGCAGAACTCGATCCCGAACGCCCGCTCGATGCCTTCACCGCCGGACGCACCGCGCTGTGGCGGCAGGCGCTGGCCCATCCGCCCGCGCAAGCGTGGCTGGGCGTGGGAATGGGCAATGGCGCTCACGCCAGTGAAGTGTTGCAGTTTCAACTCGGCGGTCAGACCCATCAGGTCAAGCATTTGCACAATTTTTTACTGGACGCCTGGTACGAAACCGGCTGGCTGGGACTGAGTGCGCTGATCGCGCTGATCGGCGGTGTTCTGTTCCGATTGGCGCGAGTGTGGCGACGGCTCTCGAACGAGGATCGTCAGCAAGCGGGCGTCTGGCTGGCGGCGGTTTGCGCGATGATGACCGCCGGATTGTTGAGTTTTTCCTATACTTCCCGGCAATTGTCTTGTTATCTATTTCTCTGCCTGGGCAGCCTGAGCTATTTTGCCGGGTCGATTAAGCCGCCAGCAGGGCGCGATACAGCTCCAGATAGGCGCTGACGATGGCTTCTTCGCCGTGTCGGGCCAGCAGGGTTTGATAGCCGTGGGCGGCCAGTTCGCTGCGCAGCGTTTCATCGCGTAATAGCAGCTCCATAGCGGCGGCCAGCGCGGCAGGATCGCTGACCGGGGTCAACCAGGCGTCTTGTTGATGAACGGCGATTTCCATAGGCCCCAAAGTGCGGGTGGCCAGCACTGGTCGGCGCCGCGCCCAGGCTTCGAGGATGACATTGCCGATGCCCTCTTGCAGGGACGAGCAGACGCATAAATCCGCCAGTTCCTGGAAATCACCGGCATTGTCGCGCCAGCCCGGCCAGCGCACCCGGTCAGCAATGCCTAACTGCTTGGCTTGGTGTTGCAGCGGCGTCGCCAATGGCCCGTCGCCGACGATGACCAGATAAATGGGTCGGTCCTGGATTGCAGCGGGAAGGCGGGCGAAGGCCGTGAGCAAATCATCGAAACCCTTGATCGGATGCAGCCGTCCGACGGCGGCGACGATCAAGCCGTCTTCAGGGATGACCAACATGCGCCGGAGTTGTTGCAGGGCGGTGGCCGGGCGGGGTTCGCCGGGCGTGACGAAGTTGCTGATATGGAAAACGCGCTGCCGGGGGAAGCCGTGCCGGATCAGATGATCGCCGATCCCGGCGCTGACCACGATCCAGGCGTGGGCGTGCCGATAACCGTGCGGTTCGTAATAACCGCCTAAACGGGCGATATGGATCGGGCGCTGGCCAGCAGGCAAATGGGTCAGCCGGGTGGCGCGGCCCATGTAAGTTTGCACAATGTCCGGGCGCTGCTCGCGCATGGCTTTTTGAATTTGCCAGCGCGCCCACCAGTCCCAGACGCCGCGCATGGCGATGCGTTGCTGCGGCAGGTCCGCCGGAAGTTCGCTCGCAATCAGACTGCCGGGCACCGTAACCGCCAGGGTCGAATGGCCGCGCCGGTGCAGCGCGCTGACCAGACGCGCATAAAACAGTTCGGCGCCGCCGAGCGACCGTCCGCCGATAATCTGGGCTGATGTGATCATGAATGCCGTCAGGACAGGTCCATTGCGCCATCAATAGGGAAGCGTCCTATTGACGCATAAGCTGGTGCATACTGTATAGATGAAATTTCTGTTCAAGACAGGTTGATCCATGACTGACCGCAGCCGGCTTTCGGCGTTTATCACCACCTACAACAACGGACGCACCCTGACCGCCTGTCTGGACAGCATCCGCTGGGTGGATGAAATCATTGTGCTGGATTCCTTCAGCACCGACGATACGCTGGACATCGCCCAGCGCTACGGGGCCAGGATCGCCCAGCACAAATTCATGGGCTACGGCGCACAAAAACGCCTGGCGCTGGGCATGACCACGCATGACTGGGTGTTGCTGCTCGACGCTGATGAGGCGCTGTCCCCGGCGCTACAGACGGAAATCCGCCAGGTGTTGCAGAACGGGCCAGAGGCCGATGGTTATGAAATTCCCCGCCAGGAACAAATGTTCTGGCGGATGTATAACCCGGCGACCCGGATGAATTATTACCTGCGCCTGTTCGACAAGCGCCGGGGCGGCATCGACGATGTGCCGATTCACGCCGCGCCCAAGGTGCAAGGCCGGATTGCCCGGCTCAAGGCTCCTTTCTATCATTACGGCGAGACCGATATTCACACCAAGGTCGAGAAGATCAACGCCTATTCGACCGGCTTGGTGGTGGACAAGCTGAAAAAGCAACGCTGGGGGATTCCGCTGATCATGATGCTGTATCCGCCGCTGTTCTTCATCCGCAGCTATCTGTTCAAGCGCAATTTTCTCAACGGCTGGGCCGGGTTCATCAATTCGGTGATTGCGGCGTTCTACGTCTTTCTCAAATACGCCAAGCTGTACGAACATCATCAATTCGCCAAATACGGCGCTCGGTTGTTGCCGGATGATGCGCCGCCGTTGCCCGGCGAACGTCAGCCGCCCCCGGACGCTCCGCCCTGATCGTGATTACCGGGTCAATTCCCGTAGGCGCTGGAAAACCCGTTCAGGCGTCAGCATCACCATGCAGCTCTGGTGCGAACAGGTTTTGCGGTAACAGTTGATGCAGGGCAAATCGGCCTGCAAGGTCACGACGTTATCGCCCAGCGGCTTGACCCGGCGCGGGTCGGTCGGGCCGCACAGCACCAGCATCGGCGTGGGTGTTGCGGCGGCCAGATGCGCGGTTCCGGTATCATTTGCAACGATCCAGCGCGCCGGTTCGCAGAGCGGCGGGATGTCGAGAATCGCCGTTTGCCCGCACAGATTGACCAACCAGGGGCCGCAGGCATCGGCAATGCGCTGGCATTCTTCGATTTCATCCGGGCCGCCGATCAGGGCGATGCGCTCCAGACCATTCTGATGCAGTCGCTTCGCCAGCGCCGCGTAGCGGGCCGCGCCCCAGCGTTTCAGAAAGCCGTTGGCGTTGCAGCCGGGCAAAAAAATGGCGAACTGTCCCGGCTTGAGTTGATGGGCGGCTAATAACTCTTCAGCGCGGGCACGGTGAAGGTCAGGAATGTGCAGCACTGGCCGAGGGGTGGTTGCTGGAATGTTTCCCGCGTGCAGCGCGGCCCGACCCCGGTCGATGGTGTGCGCCGGCTGGGGCAGTTCCGCCGGGGCGATGTTGTAGGGGAGTTGTCGGCGATTGCCCAGCCGGTAACGAATCCGTCCCCCGCTCAGGCCAAGCAGACTGAGCAGCAGGCGCGAACGGTCGTTGCATTGCAGGTCGATGACCAGATCGTACTGCTCCTGACGAATCCGCCGCAGCCAGCGCCACATCGCCGCGACCGGCTGGCGCGGATCGCGCACATCCATCGCTAAAATCTTGTGAAAGCGCGGGTCTTCCGCGAACAATCCCTGCCAGGCCGGCAAAGTGTTCAGGTGCAGTTCCCGGTCGGGGAAAGCGCGTGCGATGTCCTCGAACAAGGCGCTGGCCAGGATCACATCGCCCATGGCGCTCCATTTAATGATCAATATGCGGCGGATCGTCGCATCCGCCGGCAAGTCGGCGCAGTAGCGCATGGCGTGACTCATCGGGCGTACAGATCGGGTTGACCGGGCGGGCGGGTTTTGAACCGGCGATGCACCCAAAGATATTGCTCTGGCGCTGCGCGGATATACTGCTCGAACAATGCATTAATGCGTCGGGCGTCCGCGGTCGGATCATCGCTGGGAAAATCTTCCAGCGCCGGCAGAATGACAACTTCATAACCGGCGTTTCCCGGCAGGCGGCGTGGGAAATAGGGTACGACCAGCGCCCCGCTCATCGCCGCTAACCGCGAGGTGGCGGTGAGCGTACAGGCTGGGATGCCGAAAAAGGGAACGAAGACGCTGTTGCGCAACCCATGGTTTTGGTCAGGGGCGTACCAGACCGCATGGCCCCGTTTGAAGGCGCGCAGCAGACCGCGCAAATCTTCGTGCGGCAGCGGCGGCAAGCGGGAACGCCGCTCCCGCTCTTGACGCATCCACGTCTCGTACAGCAGATTCTTGTGCCGACGATACATGGCGTGGAAGGATTGTCGCCAGGTGATGAAGCGGGCGCCCAGTTCCAGCGTCGTAAAATGGCCGGTGAGCAGGATCACGCCTTTGCCCTGGGCCATGGCCTGCTCCAGATGCTCCGCGCCTTGGACATGAGCCAGATCGCGCAATTTTTCATCGGATGCCCACCAGGCCAGCGCCGTTTCAAACAGACCCATGCCTAAACAGGCAAAATGCGCATTCAACACGGTTTTGCGTTGCGCCGGCGACCACTCCGGGAAGCACAGCGCCAGATTGGTTTCGGCGATGCGCCGGCGGCGCGGGGCGAACCAGCGCAATCCATGGCCGATCCAGCGACCGAACGCCATTTGCCAGCGATACGGCAGGGCGGCCATCAGTTTAACGGTTCCCAGTCCGAGCCAGACCGGCCAGTAACGCGGCAGGAGAAATTGTCGGGAAAGCAAAGAGGCGTGCGAGGTCACCGGCGGCCTGATCGTCTATATTGAAATGTTGAGCCATCAAACCAAGATGATGAGCGGCGGGGA